>JAOPWA010000255.1 GCA_025965915.1 Dactylosporangium sp.
TTACACATTGAGGGCGCCCCCACCCGGGGGCGCCCTCAATTCTTTTATTGCCCAGTAACCCATGTCGATTGTTGGGTAGCCCCATCGATCCGCGGCGGGAGAGACCAGGCTCCGTACGGCTCCGTACCAGTGAATTGCATGAGGCGCATCGGGGTGGTGCACACGTGGTGACGTGGGATTGCTTGCCAGGATTTAGGCGTTCTCGCTCATGCTCCACAAGGTCCACAGAGCGGTGCGCATACGCCGCGGTTGCTGCAGCACGGTGACCACGGCCGCGCCGACGTCGAACGGCAAGAGGTAGGAGTTCTTGATCGGATCGTCGGCTGTGCGGCCGACGCCGTCGGCGAACGCCGCCCGCGCGTCGGCCGGTGACCGCACATCCATCCGCTGCACCAGCACATGGTCGGCCGCCTCTCCTTCGGCGACCGCAGTGGCCCGAGCGGGTTCGAGGTCGGCGAGTATCACCCGGGCACCGGCTTCCAGCAGCAGGGATGCGGTGGCGGCACCGATACCCGCCCCAGCACCGGTGACCAGCACTACGGAGTCGGTCAGATCTCGGGTCTCGGCAGGCATCTGGAGCAGGTCCTTTCACGAGGGGGAACGCAGCGGGCGCAGGGTTCGCAGGGTGACGAGATACAAAGCCCGCCTTTCCCGTAGCAGTTCGGCACGGGCACCGGGGGATGCGATGAGGGTGGTGTGCGGGCGGGCGACCTCGGTCAGCTCGGGGGCGGTGAGCATTCCGGCAGCCTGGGCGGCTAGCAAGCCTGAGCCGCGGGCGGACGCTGCCGGAACGTCGACCGCGTGCAGTCGGGCGTCCAGCACGTTGGCCAGCAGATCGCGCCAGGCCGGTGTCGTGGTGCCGCCACCCGCCAGCCGGAGATCCCGTCCGGTGGTCGGAATCCCAGGCAGGGCGTCGAGCGCGTCGGCGGTGGCGAAGGCAACGCCCTCCAGGGCCGAGTAGAGCAGGGCGGCCCGGTCGTGCCGGGCGTTCAGGCCCGTCCACGATCCGCGCAGGCGGGTATCCATGTACGGGGTGCGCTCGCCGACCAGATGCGGCAGGAACACCGGATCGTCCGGTCTCGCGTCCCTACCTGCCGCGGCATACAGTTCCGACCACTCCACGCCGAGCATCCGCCGGACCCAGTCCAACGTCTGGCCACCCGTGAGGCCGGCCGCCATGGCGTACCAGCCGTCTCGGGTGGCCGAGCGGTACAGATGGGTGACCGGCTGGTGCGGGCCGTGCACGGCGTCCGCGGTGGGCGGACCGACCGGGGTGACGATCTGTATCCCGGTACCGATGGTGAGCTGGACCGTGCCGGGCTCGAAGAGTCCCGACCCCAGTGCGGCTGCTGCGGTGTCGCCCGCCCCGGCGGCTACCGGGATCTTCGGCGGCAGACCTAGTTCGGTCGCCACCTCGGTCCGTAGATGGCCGGCGCAGGCTCCGGAAAAGGGCAGCAGGGCCGGTAACAGATCGCGGCGGATTCCCAGCGCGGCTACCACCGTCTCGTCCCAGCCTTGGGTGAGGACGTCGTAGAGCAGGGTGGCCGAGGCGTCACTGGGTTCGGCCGCGAACCGGCCAGTCAGGCGCGCGCGGATCCAGTCCTTCGGTTGCAGTGCGTAGCGGGCCGAGGCGACGGTGGCCGGTTCGTGTCGGTGCAGCCATCCCAGGGCCGGCCCGGCCATCCCCGGACTGATTGGATTGGCCAGCCTGGCCAGGACCTCCGGGCTCAGCGAGCGGTACACCGTCAGTTCGTCCTCGGCACGGGCGTCCGCCCATAGCACGGCCGGGCGGACCGGCCTGCCCTCTGCGCTGCAGAGCACCACGCCGTGCATCTGCCCGGACAGACCGATGCCGGCCGGGGCGGCGCCGGGAAGTTGCGCGAGCACCCGGCGCACGGTGTCGCGCACGGCGGCCCACCAGGCCTCCGGGTCGGATTCGGCCCAGCCGGGATGTGGCCGGTCGACCGGGTAATCGGCGTCGGCCTGGGTCAGCACGGAGCCCGTGGGATCGGTCAGCACCACTTTCACCGAGCTGGTGCCGAGGTCGATGCCGAGCAGCGTCGGTGCAGTAGTCATCGTGGCAACCTATTGAAGATCGACCGGACGACGAGACGTCGGCCGGTGAACGGGTTCCGGGCGGATGGCGGTCAGACGACGATGACCACCTTGTGGGCCTTGTTGTCGTTGGCCACGGTATCCAGCGCACCGGCCAGTGACGGTCTCGGCCAACCCCCTGAGCTCGCCGGTGAGTTTCTGACATCGATGTCAGGTCGACCCGATCAACTCCTCAGGAGCAGCCGCACCGATGAGCACCATGCGTGACGTCGCCCAGCGGGCCGGGGTCAGTACCAAGACCGTGTCCCGAGTGGTCAACAACGACCGCTACATTTCCGAGGACGTGATTTCCGAGGACGTGCGGCGCCGGGTGGAGCAGGCCATCGCGGATCTGCAGTACGTGCCCAACGTGCTGGCCCAGACCCTCCGCTCCGGCAAGGACAAGGCCATCGGGATCGCGGTGCCGGACCTCGCCGACCCGTTCTTCGCGGGCATCGTCCGCGCCGTCGAGCAGATCGCCCGCCGACGCGGCAGGTGGCGACCACCAGGCGACGGCACGACGGCTACCGCGCCGCGATCGCCGAGGCCGCAAGCTCTTCGACGACACGCTGACCGCAGCAGCGGCCAAGGCCTTCGACGAGGTCACCGCAGGCTGGTAAGCGCCAGCGCCAGCGTCTGCGGCCACGCGGTCTCCGCGTCGTACTCGCATCAAATCCGGAGCTGCTGTTTACCAAAGTGTCACTGGTCGATCAGATGATGGACGAGTGACGCGGTGAGGGTGGGGTGGTACCAACCTTCATGGAGGAGAACACGTGTCTAAGACTTCTGGTATCCGGCTGACACGACTACGGCCGCGCCAAGCCGTGGCCGTGGTGGCCGCCGTGATCGCGGCCGGCGTCGGGCTGGCCGCGACAGCACCGGGCTTCGCCGCCGAAACCGGCCGCACCGATGGATCGACCACCACGCCGATCAAGCACCTGGTGGTGATCTTCCAGGAGAACGTATCGTTCGACCACTATTTCGGCACCTACCCCAATGCGGCCAACACCGACGGCACGCGCTTCACCGCGAAGGCGGGCACCCCGAACGTCAACGGACTGAACGGGCCGCTGCTGACGGCCAACCCGAACACCGCCAACCCACAGCGGATCCCGGCCACCACGCCGTTGACCTGCGACCAGGGCCACGGCTACACCCAGGAGCAGAAGGCATTCGATGGCGGCCTGATGGACGCGTTCGTGCAGAACACGAACCAGGAGTCCTGCGGCGCACCGGACAAGAGCATGCCCAACCTGGTCATGAACTACTACGACGGCAACACCGTCACCGGACTGTGGAACTACGCGCAGAACTACGCGATGAGCGACAACTCGTTCAGCACGGTGTTCGGCCCGTCCACCCCGGGAGCGATCAATCTGGTCTCCGGGCAGACCCACGGTGGGTACGCGGTCACAGCGGCGGGGGCGAAGACCACCGATTCGTACGTGGTCGCCTCGCCGGACGCCAACGGCGTGGGTACCGTGATCAACGACCCGGACCCGGCCTTCGACGACTGCGCCAACAACCGCAACCACCTGGTACAGCAGGGTACGAACATCGGTGACCTGCTCAACGCCAAGAACGTCAGCTGGGGCTGGTTCCAGGGCGGCTTCCGGCCCACCTCGACCGCGAACGGTAAGGCCGTCTGCGGCTCGCAGCACGCGAACGTCGGTGGTGCGATGCAGACCGACTACAACCCGCACCACCAGCCGTTCCAGTACTACCAGTCGACCTCCAACCCGCACCACCTGCCGCCGACGTCGGCGGCCGCGATCGGCCACACCGACCAGGCCAACCATCAGTACGACCTGGCCGACTTCGACACCGCGCTGGCCCAGAACAACCTGCCGGCGGTCACCTTCCTCAAGGCGGCCAACTACCAGGACGGCCACGCCGGCTACTCCGACCCGACCGACGAGCAGCACTTCGTGGTGAACACGATCAACTCGCTGCAGAAGTCCAAGGACTGGAAGTCCACCGCAGTGGTCATCGCCTACGACGACTCCGACGGCTGGTACGACCACGCCATGCCGCCGATCCTCAACGCGTCGAACACCAGCCTGGACGCGCTGAACGGCCCGGGTAAATGCGGCAGCGCCAACCGTGCCCCGCTGGGCGGCTACGCCAACCGGTGCGGGTACGGGCCGCGTCAGCCGCTGCTGGTCGTCTCGCCGTACGCGAAGACCAACTTCGTTGACCACACGACCACTGACCAGACCTCGATCCTGCGCTTCGTCGAGGACAACTGGGGCACCGGCCGCATCGGCGACTCGTCCTTCGACACCCTGGCCGGCCCGCTGACCAACCTGTTCGACTTCGGCCGGCGCAACGACCAGCAGGTCCTGCTCGACCCGAACACCGGCGCCCCGCTCCACGGCGACCGCTGATTCCATGATCCCCGGCCGGTAGACCTACCGGCCGGGGATCATGGCCGGTAGGGATCATCGGGTGCTGGTGGACTCCCGCTGGTGGGCCGACGCCGCATGGGCGACGGCGGTCGCGAGCGCGGTCAGGGCCGCCGACGTACGCGGATAGCCCGCCAGTTGCGGGGCGACGACGGCCAGCGCGGGGGCGTCACCGTCGACGGCGGCGGAGAGTTCTTCGAGACTGTGCCGGAAGGTTCGCGCCAGGTCGGGGTCCGGTGCCGGTCGGTACCGGGGCAGCGAGAGCGCGAGGAAGGCGAGTTCCTCGACGGCGACGGTGACCGGCCAGCGCAGGTCGGTATCCGGGGACGCCGACCGGTCGTCGGCCAGGGCATCGGTGTGTACGGCCCGCAGCGTCACCAGGTCCGACTGCAACCGGCGACGCTCGTCGGCCACCCGGCGCGCGTTACCGGCGCCGGCCCAGGTGGCGTGCAGTACCCGACCGACCGAGCGCAGGGTCCGTGCCTGCACCTGCGGCAGCCGGGCGGCGGTGGCGCGGGGCCACAGCACCGCCCGTAGCAGTAGGGCCAGTACCGTGCCGAGCACGGTGTCGGCGATCCGCGCGCCGATGGCGGCTCCCACGTCAGCGCCGGGGGTGCCGATGTGGAACAGCACCAGAGCGAGCACGGTGATGCCCACGACGGCGAGCCCGTAGGTGGCGGTGATGACCATCTCCGAGGCGAACTGGAAGACCGCGACGCCGGCCACGATCACCGCAACCGGGGGGTGCCAACCGAGTAGCGCGTACGCGAGCGCCACCCCGGCGACGGTGCCGGCGACGCGATGCACCGACCGGCGCATCGTGACGGCGGAGTTGCTGGCCAGCAGTACCGCCGCGGCCGTGAGGCCGACCCAGTACGAGTGGTCCAGGCCGAGTACCCGGCCGAGGCCGGCGCCGGCAGCCACCGCTATCCCGAGGCGAACGGCCGCCGGGAGGATGACGGAGTGCCGGTGCACGGCGGCCCGCAACTGTGGGAGGAGCCCCGGCCAGGCCGGTAGCCCGGCTGGCTCGTCGCCCGGGTCGGTGATGTCGGGGCCGGCGAGCGCCTCCCGTACCTTCACCACCGCGTCACCGAGCAGGGTTTCACCCGTGATCGCGCCCGTGTCCGACAAGCGCCCGGTCGGCAACGGCCCGTCCGGTACAGGGGCGTGGCCGACGGCCGGGCCGAGAGTGCGCACGGCGGCGGCCCAGCCCGGGTCGAGGGCCACGGATGCACCGACCTCGACGTGCAACGCGGCCTCGAGCAGCGCCTCGAGGGCGAGCACCACGCGGGTGAACCGGTGGTCAACGGCGAGCGAGCCCTGCATGACGACCCGGCGGGCCCGCCGCACGGCGGTGACTGCCCCGTGGCGGGCCGTGCCGGCGTCCGGTCTTCCGGTACGGGCCAGGAGCGCGGCTACCGCGTCGAGCGCCGCCCGTACTGCCCGGCGTTCGGGAGCGCGTGCCCGGCCGAGTACCGGAGACATGGTCACCAACCAGCCGATCGCCGCTCCGGCGGCGGTGAGGCCGGCGTTCCGCAGCGCGTGGGGTGGGTCGACAGGTATGCCGGTCGCGGCCAGGGTGGCCAGCACGATCAGGTACTCGCGCGGAAGCGGGACCTCGGCGGCCTGACAGGCTAACGACGCCACCACCGCGACCGCCCCGGCGACGAGCGGGGCCAGCCAGCCCTGCGATGACGCCAGTCCGCCGAGCAGTACTCCCACCGTGAGGCCGGCACCGAGGCCGGCCACTAGGCGGGCGCGGTACCGGTACGGCGCGTCCGGAACGTAGAAGCCGGCGAAGCCGCCCATCGAGGCCAGTGCGCCCCAGTCGGGGTGGCCGATGGCTGCCCCGATTGCCAGTGGCAGGGTCATGCTCAGCATCGCGCGCATGGCGACCCGGAACCGGTGGGGCGCGACCGCCCGGACAGCCTCGGCGGTGGCGCGGACACCGTCAACGGCCCGCCGTGCGGCGGTCGAGGGAGAAAACATGGTGCGGCCGATCACACCGGCTGGGTAGTGGGGGGTCGCGTGCCGACCTGGTCGATACCTCGGGCGGTCACGAACAACCTCTCCTTCGCACGGCGACGACGGGTGCGGTGACCGCTCGGCAGCGCATCGAGCCCTCGATCACCCGGACACGTTCCCTGACGAAGGTACACCCGTCGTTGTCGCCGGGTGGCGGAGCGCAGCGGCCACGTTGTCCTCGTCTCACTCAGCGAGGTGAGACGAGGACAACGTGTTGCTGGTCGCTCAGCCGACGTGGACGGCGCCGCCGTGGGTCGGCAGGTCGTCCTTTCGCACCTTGATGAGGACCATGATCACCACGGCCGACACGATCAGAATGGCGGCGCCCCAACCGAACGCGACCGTGTACCCGTGTACCCGTGTACGAAGCCTTCCAGCTGTACCAGCGGCGTCGGCGGCACGTGGCTGGACAGGTAGTTCGCAACCGCGGTGGTGTAGATGGTGTTCAGCAGTGCGGTGCCCAGCGAGCCGCCGACCTGCTGGGTGGCGTTGAGGGTGGCGCTCGCCGCGCCCGCGTCCTTGTCCGGCACGCCCACCAGGGCCAGGCTGG
>JAOPWA010000260.1 GCA_025965915.1 Dactylosporangium sp.
TTCATCTCGTTCTTCATTCAGTTCGTCCAGCCCGGGTATCCCCACGCCTGGCTGTCGTTCCTGGTACTGGGGACAATCGCCGAAGTGGTCAGCGCGGCTTACCTGACCACGCTGATCTTCGCCGGCAGCTACCTGGCCACCCAGTTCCGTCGCCGCCGCAAGCTGTCCACCGTGCTGACCACCGGGGTAGCGGCGATCTTCGTCGGCTTTGCGTTCAAGTTGGCCACCGCCTCGCTCACCTAGTGCTCTGATACAAACGCTGACCGGTACAAACGCTGACCGGGATGCTCTCAATGGCGCCCACTTCCCGGCACCGCCCCGACCTGCGGGGCGACTGCGGCCACCAGCTGCACTCCGAAGAGCATCCGCTGTGGGCGCTGGGTAACCGCATCGTCCCGGCCCGATTGGTCGACAGGCCCTGTTCCAGCTGGTTGGCGCCGTTGTCCACCCGCCTATGCCGGGCTGGCCGTAAGGCTGATCCCTAGGTTTTTCCCAAGGTCCCGTTCCTACCTTGGCACTTGTCGAGCGGTAGGAGAGGAACGTTCAGGTGGGAAAGCTGAATCGTAGGGACATGCTGAAACTGGGCGTGCTGGGTACAGCCGCCACGGCGCTGCCATTCGAGCGTCTCGCCACCGCCAGCGGCGGTGTGAGTCGGATCGCTGCCAGCAAGCTGCCGAAGCCGTTCACGGTCCCGTTCGCTGTGCCTCCGGTGGCAGTGCCGAAGCCCAGGACCTGGGACAACGGGCACGACTACTACGAGATCAGCCAGGAGGCCGCCAGGGTCGAGATCCTGCCCGGGTACAAGAGTGACCTGTGGGCCTACAACGGAATCCCGGGCGGCCCGACGATCAAGGTCAAGCGCGGCCGCCCGGCGGTGGTGCGTCAGATCAACAACCTGCCCGCCACGCACCCGACACTCGGGTACGAGTCGACCACGTCGACGCACCTGCACGGTTCGGGTTCGCTGCCGCAGTACGACGGGTACGCAAGCGATGTCACTCCACCCGGCGAGTGGAAGGACTACAAGTACCCGAACTACCAGGACGCCCGGACGCTCTGGTACCACGACCACGGCGTGCACCACACCGCCGAGAACGCCTACATGGGCCTCGCCGCGATGTACATCATGACCGACGATCTCGAGCAGAGTCTGCCCATCCCGCACGGCGACTACGACATCCCGCTGATCATCCGCGACGCGATGTTCGACTCGAGCGGCAACCTGACCTACGACGACAACAGCCACTCGGGCCTGTACGGCGACGTGATCCTGGTCAACGGCCGGCCCTGGCCGATCATGAAGGTCGAGCGGCGCAAGTACCGGTTCCGCTTCCTCAACGCCTCGATCTCGCGTGGGTACACGTTCGCACTGAGCACCGGCGACCCCTTCACTGTGATCGGCACCGACGGCGGCCTGATGCAGTTCCCGCAGCAGACCACGAAGTTCCGGCAGGGCATGGCTGAGCGCTACGAGGTGGTCATCGACTTCGCCAAGTACCCCATCGGCCAGCGGGTCGTGCTGCAGAACCTCGGCGTGAAAAACGCGGTCGACTTCGACGGCACCGGCAACGTGATGGCCTTCGACGTGGTGAGCGAACCGACTGACCTACGCGGGAACGCCATTCCGGACCTGCTCAACCCGAACCCGCCGGCGATGGACCTGGTACCTACCAACAACATGAAGACGCGCCGGTTCGAGTTCATCCGCACGAACGGAATGTGGACGGTCAACGGCAAGACCTGGCACGACGTGATCGACTCCAAATACGAGTACGTGTGGGCCAACCCGGGCCTGGGCGACACGGAGATCTGGGAGTTCGTCAACACGTCCGGCGGCTGGTTCCACCCGATCCACGTGCACCTGGTCGACTTCAAGGTGCTCGACCGTAACGGCACGCCGCCGTTCAACTACGAACTCGGCCCGAAGGACGTCGTCTACGTCGGCGAGAACGAGACCGTGCGGGTCATCGCGAAGTTCGGACCACACCAGGGCAAGTACATGATGCACTGCCACAACCTGGTGCACGAGGACCACGACATGATGGCCCAGTTCCAGGTCGGGCCGCCCGGTACCGGGGACGACCCCATCTGGGCGGACCCGTGCCAGAAGCTGCCGGCCCCGGAGCTGTGATGACAGAGATGGTCGCTCTCCCACTGGTAGAACCGGATGAGGCGCTCGCAGAGCTGCCGACTACCGAGTCATCGCGTTGGCTCGCGCTCGGCGTCACCGGGTCGTCCCTCGCCGGCGCACTCCACCTGTGGGCCGCGGTAAACCATGCAGAGGAAGGCACCAGGTACATCGTCTTCTTCGTGGTCGCGGCGCTCGCCCAGTTCGTGCTCGCCGGCCTACTGGCGCATCGCCGGCACCCGGTCGTCGTGCTCGGCGGTGCGCTCGGCACCCTGGGTCTGATCAGCCTGTACGTCGCGAGCCGGGTCACCGACCTGCCGACCGTCGGGGCTCACCAGCATGGCGCGGAGGTGCCACTGTCCATCCAGGTGGCGGCGATCGTCACCGAAATGGCCACCGTTGTCGCGCTGTCCACGCTGGTGAACGGCCGCTGGCGGAGCTGGATGGTCAACGCCGCGGCGCTGTGCGGGGCGGGCCTGTGGGCGCTGTGGCTGTACACCTCGGTGAACTGACCGACCAGTCGGGAGCGCTGCGCAGGCGGCGCACCCGACTGGCCCCGTACATCATGGCCGTCGTGGTCGGCCTGGTCGTGGCGCTGCGGGTCTTCGTCGCGGAACCGATGCGGGTACCGACCGGAAGCATGCAACCCACCCTGCGCCCAGGCGACCATGTACTGCTCGAAAAGCTCGGTGCCGCCGACCGCGGTGATCTCGTCGTCTTCACCCGGCGCGACGGAGACCTGTTCCTCAAGCGCGTCGTGGCCGTCAGCGGCGACGAGGTAGGAATTGAGGACGGCTACCTGGTCGTCAACGGCCACACCGTCGAGGAACCGTACGTCGACCACCGCGTACTCGACGGCGTCTACTTCGGACCGGTCACCGTACCCCCAGGATCGGTCTTCATGATGGGCGACAACCGAGCCGACTCCGTCGACTCCCGCACGTTCGGCCCGGTACGCCGGGACACGATCGTCGGCCGCGTGATGGTACGGATATGGCCCAACCCCGGCCGGCGTTAGCAGGGACTCGGCTGGCGCCCGCACCGCTCGATACGGGCCGCGATTGGCACGACGACGATCCACGGAGGTACGACTCGGGCGCGCCGCAGCGCGATGCCCAGCAGCGTCTGTTCGATGAGGAGCCCGATCAGGCGCCCACGTGGACCATGTCAATGTCGAGCGGTGAGATCTGGGCGCACGGCAGGCCGGGATGGCGGCGGGATGGCTCAGGCCGAGGCGGCCTTCTGCGCGACACGCTCCAACCGGCTGCGGTGGCTTTCCCACCAGTCTTGGTCGCCTGGCGGCATGTTGTCGTTGCCGTCGCGCAGCCCAGCGGCCCCGTCGATGAGTTCCCGGACGATGTCGGCATGGCCAGCGTGCCGGTCGGTCTCGGCGATCATATGCACGAGGATTCGGTGCAGCGTGACCTCGCTACGCTCCCGCGGCCACCACGGAACGTGGCCGATTGCATCCAACGCCAGCGCGTCGATCGTGGCGTCGGAGTGCGCCCAGACACGGTGATACAGGCCGATGATCTGCTCCCGCGACTCCTCGGCGGTGGCCCACATGTCGGCGTTCGGTTCGGCGCCGTCGTCCAACCACGGCAACGATTCGTCGAACGGCCGGCCGAACGTGCCGCCGAAGTACCCGGCTTCGACGCTGGCCACGTGCTTGACCAATCCCAGCAGGTTGGTGCCGGTCGGCACCATCGGGCGGCGGACGTCGTACTCCGAGAGCCCGTCTAGCTTCCACAGCAGGGCTTCCCGGGCGGCCCGTAGGTAGCGACGGAGGTCCGCCTTCGGATCGGATTCGGTCATGTTGGAGAGCATGGCATCAACGACGGCCCAGCAACACCGCGCCGGTCAGCGGTTGCGGCCGTCGCGGGCGGTCTGGCGGGCCGCGGTGCTGGTCCGCACGACGGGTTCGGTGGGAACGGTGGTCTTGTCGGTCTCCTCGCGACGTTCCTGCAATCGCCGCTGCTCGCGCCGTACCTCGGCGTGCGTCTCGCGCTCACGCGTGAGCCACGGCGGCGGGTCGGCAACGAGGGCCGCGATCTGCGCGGTCGTGAGCGGCTCCGTGATGCCCCCGCGGGCGAGCCCGCTGTTCGACACCCGCAGTCGAGCGGCAACGACATTCCGCGGATGGGGACCGTTCCGGCGCAGGTCGACGAGCCACTGCGGGGGGTTGCGCTGAAGCTCGTCGAACTCCTCGCGGGACACCAAGCCTTCCTGGAACTCCCGCGGCGTAGCCGGCAGGTACACGTCAAGCTTCTGCGCCGCCGTGGCGGGCTTCATCAGCTGGGACTTCTTCGGCTTGGTCACTGGTTCAGGGTAGCGACCTGGCAACCAGCCGGGCCCATCGCCCGGAGCGGGACGCCGCCATCACCTGCCGGGTACAGGCTCCCGGTATCCTGACTGTGTCCGCGTCATCACAGCGGCGGCCCCTTCGCCGGTGTGCGGCGGGTCGACGCTTCGGAGGTAACGTGCCCGTCCCCGAGGATCGCCGTCCCACGACGTTCCGCCTGCTGGTCGTCCCCGGTGTCACCGTGGACAGGTGGAGCCGCACGTGGTCCGAGCGGTTGCCGGGGGTGGACCTGCAGCTGGTACCCGCCGAGGTCGCCCAGCCCGCCACGCTCCTCTCCGCACAGGCCGACGCCGGCCTCGTCCGGCTGCCGGTCGACCAGGACACCTTCCACGCCATCCCGCTGTACACCGAGGTGACGGTCGTCGTGGTTCCGCGCGATCACGTGCTCGCCGCAGCCGACGAGGTGACCGTCGCGGATCTTACCGACGAGACGCTGTTGCGGCCCCTGGACGACGTGCTCGTCTGGACGGGCGCGTCGGCTGCGCCCGCACCCGTGGCCGCGGACCGCCCCGCCACCACGGCTGCCGCTGTCGAGTTCGTGGCTGCGGGCGTCGGTGTCCTCGTCGTTCCGCAGTCCCTCGCCCGCCTATACCACCGCCGCGACCTCACGTACCGTGTGGTCACCGACGCCCCGACGTCATCAGTCGCGCTCGTGTGGGTGCGCGACCGGTACACCGACCTGGTCGAGGAGATGATCGGGATCGTCCGTGGCCGGACCACGAACAGCACCCGCGGACGGGCCCAGGCGCCAGCAGCGTCCGCCGAACCGTCCGTGCGGACACCGGCCGAGGGCGGCGCAACTCGCCCTACGCCCGCGTCCGGGCGGACAGGCGCACGTCGCAGCGGCACGAACCCACGCACGTCCCCGCGGCGGCGGGGGCGGTGACGCCCTTGTATCGGGGCCTCCACCAAACCGAGGCGGCTCACACTCGACTGCCGCGATCCGAGTGTTTGGATCGCCAAGCTGGCAGGCGCCGATGATCACGACCTGTGCCAATGTGGTCTATCCCTTCAGTCCGTCACCGAGGCGGCCACCGGCACCATCTTGTCGCTAGCGGGCCCTGAGCACGTCGTGCTCAGGGAGTTCATGATGCGAGGTCGGCACGAGATCGCGCTTGGGCAGGAGGAACAGCCACGTCGCGAACACGAACGGCGCGGTGAGGGCCGGAACGCCGACGGGTGCGAGGGCCGTGCTGAGCGCCGCGTGGATGACAACGGTGAAGGCGACGCCGAGCAGCGCGTACAGCGCGATCGGCCAGGACGGGCGGTAGAAGACGCTGCCGAGCGCGACGGCGGTGAGGACCGCGCTGAATCCATACAGGCCAGCGGCGATGGCGCTGCCGCTTGCGCCGAACCACACCGCAAGCACTGTGCTGACCACGGCACCGGCTGCCGCGAAGCCGGCCGCCCAGAGGGAGTTGACCGCCAGTGCGACCAGAATGAGAACGCCGGTCACCACGTTGCCGAGCAGGAAGACCTCTGAGACGTCTTTCAGCATGCTGGGCGTCAGGAAGGCGCCGGTCATGTGTACCTGGGCGGCCCTGGGGTCAACGCCGTGGGGCAGGGCTGGCTGGCCGAGCCTCCCGTTTCCGATCCTGGCGAACTGATAGGCGCCCAGCAGCAGGAGCCAGGTGGTCAGGACGAACGGGAACGTGAGCGGCGGGACCTCCCAGGTCTTGAGGACGTTACTCACTGCCAGTGTCACCACGGTGGTCGCGGCGGCGCCGATCACGACGTAGACCCACATGATCGGGTTGGGGCGCAGGAAGATCGGGACCGCGAGGCCGGTCAGCAGCGGGTTGAAGCCGAAGAGGCCCTCGCGGATTGGTTCGTCCGGGACCTTGAGCAGCACCGCCGTGACGTTGCCCACCACCAGCCCGACGACGGCGCCGACGGCGGCCTGCGGGATCCGCGCGGCGATCGCGCCCCAGAAGACGGCGACCAGGATGATCAGGCCGGTCAACGGGTTGTTCTGGAGGAAGACCTGGGACGCGCCCCGCAGGTTCGCGTCGACGAAGCGGGCCAACGGACGGCGCTCAGCGGCGCGGCGCCATGACTGCGGGACGTCCATCGCGCTTACCCCTCACTTGGGAGATCATCGCCAGGGGAACCGTGCCGGCGCCGGGTGGCCCATGACCGCGAGCCGAGCGGTCGACCAGAAGTCGCGCACCTTTGCCCGCACGGGCTCTGACTCCATTCCGAGGATCTTGTAGCTGAGTCCGGCGTTGTTGGGCAGCCGGCTCGTGCCCGCCGCCCACCCTTCGGCGTGGTCCACCACCGTCGGGACCTCCGCGAGCACCCGTTCGGCGCTGGGCATGGAGGTGAGCAGCAGGACATTGCCGAAGACGTGGAACTCCCCCATCACACCGCGCCGGGCGGGGCTGGAACGTGCCGGTTCGACGAGGAACTTCTCAGCGAAGAGGTGCGTTCCGTCTGGCCGGCTGACGCTCAGACCGGACGAGTAGAGGTCGTAGCGGAACAGTTCCCCATCCCCGTAGTACTTGCGCCCCGGCATGAGGATGTCCGCGTATACCAGGGTGGCGCTCTCCGGCAGGCAGATATGGGTACGGGCGACGAAACGGCTGTGCTTGTAGGGGATGACGGGTTCGGGGAGGTACTCGAGGTAGGCATCGTCGTGCAGCAGGATGTGCTGGCTCTGCGACGCGTAATTCGCGTCCATCTCCTGGATCTTGGTGGCGGCTTGGGTGGTGAGGTGGACCCGGGCAGCCTGTGCCAGCTCGATCTCGGTCTCGTAGCGGTCGCCCTGCACGATTCCACCGGCCGTCGAGACGATGACAACGCACGCGAGGTTCGGCATCTCCTCGTCCCAGTGCAGCGCCTGCTGAACCAGCAGCGGCGCCCGGCACCGCAGGGCGACCAGAGACGTACGCTCACCACGCCGCTCGAACCCGAGTCGCAGGAAGCCGTTCTTCCCGGGCGCCCCGCTGGGCAGCTGCGCCGGCTCATCGTGGTAGGCCGCCAGCTCAGGTACGGTGTGCATTGACATCAAAGCCTCAGAGATCACAGGCTCAGAGATCACAGGCTCACGTCCAGGTCGAAGAGGGCGTTGCGCCCGATGAGGACGACCAGTTGGTCGATCCCCTCCCCCGTCTTGCAGTTGGTGAAGACGACCGGCTTGTCACCCCGCATGGCCGCCGCGTCGCGCGCCATGACGTCCAGGCTCGCGTCCACGTACGACGCAAGGTCGATCTTGTTGACCACGAGAATGTCGGACCTGGTGATGCCGGGCCCATTCTTGCGCGGGATCTTGTCGCCGGCCGCGACGTCGATGACGTACACGAAGAAGTCGATCAGTGCCGGGCTGAACGTGAGGGTCAGGTTGTCGCCGCCGCTTTCGATGAAGACGACGTCGGTGTCCGGGAAGCGCGCTTCCATGTCTTCGACCACAGCCAGGTTCATACTCGGGTCTTCGCGTACGGCCGTGTGCGGGCACGCGCCGGTTTCGACGCCGACGATGTGCTCGTCGACCAGTACGCCCTTGAGCGCGCGCCGCACGTGCTTGGCGTCTTCCGTGGTGACCACGTCGTTCGTGATGACGAGGATCTTCAAGCCGTGCGCGACGAGGCGCGGTGCCATCGCCTCGATGACCGCGGTCTTCCCGCTGCCGACCGGACCGCCGATGCCGATCCGACTGATCTTCTTCATCCCCGGCTCCGTGCTGTCGTCGCAGTCAGTTCATGAACATCCGTACGTGTGCGCTGACGTGGCTGGCCGCCAGAACATCCAGCTGTGGGGTGAACGCGGACATGTCGGCGAGGGTCAGCCCTGAGACGTACCGGTAGTCGTCGGCAACGGACTCATCGATCGCGGCGAGGATAGCCTGGCTGTCGAGGTGATGTAGCGGCATCAGGCGCAGCGCGGCGCCCAGCATCATGAGCGCGACACCGTGCTGGTGGACGGCGAACGCGTCCGGCTCCGCCATCCCCAACTCGGCGAACAGCACACCGAGGCTGACCGGGTAGGTCCCCGGGGTCGTTTCCTCGGTGACCTCGCGCAGCCAACCGCCGAGCGTCGGACCGCCCACGATGCGCTCGGCGCCCTGCGCGAGCTTGCGTCCCATCCGGACGGTCATGGTCCGCATCTCGTCGTTCATCTTCCGGGCGTAGAGAGCCCGGTCGGCCACCTGAACCCGGCGCCGATCCCCACACCGGGTCCCGCGGTGGGCCTCGATGAGGGCAACGCCGTCGCAGGTGGCCGCCTGGCGCGTCGCCGTACGCACAAACTCGGCCAGCGTCCCGGGATCGCAGACCACATGTTCCTGGATCGCCGGCTCGAGGCCGTTGGAGAAGGAGAACGCGCCCACCGGAAACATCGAGTCGCCGAACTGCAGCGCATGCAGGAGATCGGGAATTGCCGCCACGCCTCTCACCTCGCGCTGAGCGCGCCCAGCGGGCGTGGATGATGCGGCTGCTCGGCACCGCCGAACAGGCGCCGTGCTTCACCCGGCGACAGGTACCCGATGACCTCGGCTCCGGGGGCGAACCGGTAGCTGACACCGCGAAACGCGTGGGTACGCATCACCGAGTCCATCGCCGCGCGGTCGACGGCGACCGGCACGTAGATCTGTGCCCCCTTGACCACGGCGGGCCAATGCTGGTTGCCCAGCGCGTGTCCTACTTCCACCGCGGACCGGACGACGTCGTCGGTGGAGTCGTCAGCCAAATCGGTGTCATCGGCACAGTCGGTCCACAGCCCACTCAGGTCGACGACCATCACCTCACCGAGTTCGACCCTGGCCACGATGGCGAAACCGCCGTCGGGGTCCCAGTACAGGATGTCGCCGTCACGCAGGTGGCTCCCCCGGTCGAGCGCGAGCGCGACCTCGGTGCCGCTCTCGGTTGCCTTGCGCAGCCGGTTCTTCTGCGCCTCCCACCGGTCGAGCACGAGATTGTCGATCTGGGCCGTGTCGAGCTGGCCGAGCCGGTCCGGTTCGCCCACGTTGCCGATCACCGACTCGATGAGCATCGGCGCCACTCCTCCTCTCGTACCGCAGGGTCAGTTGAAGTCGCAGGGTCAGCTGAAGCCTCGGGATCAGCTGAAGAAGTAGAGCTGGTTGAGCGAGATCGACCGGGCGGGTGGCACGGTCGCGTGCTCCCCGTCGACGATGACCGCATAGGTCTCCGGGTTGACGTCGATGTCGGGCGTGCTGTCGTTGCGCACCATGGACCGTTTGCTCAGGGTGCGCGTGCCGAACACCGGCATCACCCGCCGGCGCAACTCCAGCCGCTGCGCCACACCCGCGTCGTACGCGGCCCGCGACATGAACGTCACACAGGTTTCCTGCAGTGCCGTGCCGAACGCGCCGAACATGGGCCGGTAGTTCATCGGTTGCGGGGTCGGCAGCGACCCGTTGGGATCGCCCATCACCGACCAGTTGATCAGGCCACCCTTGATGATCCGCCTCGGCTTGGCCCCGAAGAACGCCGGGTCCCACATCACCAGGTCGGCCATCTTGCCGGGTTCGATCGAGCCCAGCACATGCGAGATGCCATGGGTGATGGCCGGATTGATGGTCAGCTTCGCCACGTAGCGCAGGACCCTGAAGTTGTCGTTTCCCTGGGCGTCCTCGGGGAGCTTGCCCCGTGCCCCTTTCATCGCGTCCGCCGTCTGCACCGTCCGCAGCCAGTTCTCCCCGACACGGCCCAT
>JAOPWA010000309.1 GCA_025965915.1 Dactylosporangium sp.
CTTGGCGTGGCGGAACCACACCCGATCGCCCACGGTGAGGGTGGCGGCGGCCGGTCCGACCAGGGGGGTCTGCACCTCGCCCGCGCCCTCCGCCGGGATCAGGCGCAGGCCGTCGGGCAGCCACGGCGTCGGCAGCCGGCTCGGGTGCGCCTCGCCGGACGCTGTCCAGCCACCCCCGCCGACCGTGGCGGTCCGTGGCGTCGGCTTGCGCACCACGGAGAGGGCGAAGAAGGCGGCCGGCTGCGGCCGCCAGGCGCGGTAGGAGTCGAAGAGGGTCGGCCCGTACAGGCCCGACCCGGCGGTCACCTCGGTCACGGCCGGGTCGGCGGCGGTCGCGGCCACGCTTCCGGTACCCCCGCCGTTGACGAACTCGAGGTCGGCGTGCGCCCGGACCTCGACCACCGCGGCGGCCCGACGCGCGAGCAGTTCCGGGTAGGAGCGCGCCTGGATCGCTCGGATGAGCGCGCCCCGCACCCGGCGGCCTGGCGGGTCGTCGCCGAGCCCGGCGAGCTGCGCCTCGTACGACATCAGCCCGACCAGTCGGAAACCGCGGCGCGCGGCGATCGCGGCGGCCAGCACACCGGCGGCAGCCGGTGCGTGTACCGGCGACCGGCGCACCCCCACGTGCGTACCCGGTAGTGGTCGCCAGGAGGCGTCGAGGTCGACGCAGACGCGGAGGGTTTCGCGGCGCCCCGGCGGCACGATCGCGTCGACGAGGTCGAGCTGTGCCTCGTCGTCGACCATGAGCGTGACGGCGGCCGCGGCGGCCGGGTCGGCGGCGAGCTTGGCCAGGCTGGCGCGGTCAACTGTCGGGTACGCGACCAGCACGTCGTCGGTGATCTCCGTCTTGACCAGCCAGAGGCTCTCGGCCAGCGAGTACGACATGACGCCGGCCCAGCCGTCACGGCGCAGTACCCGACGCAGCAGGTGCCGGCAGCGCACCGACTTGCTCGCTACCCGCAGTGGTTTCCCTGCGGCCAGCTTGACCAGCGCCGAGGCGTTGGCGTCGAACGCGTCCCGATCCACCAGCGCGAACGGCGGATCGAGGTGGGCGGTCGCGGTGTCGTAGCGCGCGCGTAGCGCCTGCCGTTCAGGCGTACCGGCGCCGGAGGTGGGTGCGGCTGGCACGTATGAACGGTAACCTGCGTACCCAGCAATGCGAAACATCCTCGCGTATGACGTTCGGGTGACGTCGACTGACTTTCGGGGTGAGGTCGATGCAGACGAACGCACCATGGCGATCGGCGGTCTCAACGGGGTAGCGCAGCTAAAGTGACCTGTGGGTAGTCACCCGGCGGGGGTGGCCGCGGGTGGAGGAGCGCTGATCAGTACCGAAGACCCGGCCGGCAGCGGCCGCCAGTCGACCGCGTCGCCGGTGTCCCCACAGCCTGGGACGGCCGGCCGGACGAAGCCGTCCGCCGCCAGTCAGGTGGAGCTGTCGGGGATCGCGGAGCTGAAGGCGATCCTGCGTATCCGTCCGTTCCGGCGCCTGTGGGCGGTCCTCGGCCTGTCCTCCCTCGGTGACTGGCTCGGTCTGCTGGCCACCTCGACCTTCGCCGCCGGCCAAGTCAGTGGCTCGGCAGCCAAGGGCGCCGCGTTCGGCACGGTCATCGCCGTACGCCTGCTGCCAGCCCTGGTCCTCGGCCCTCTCGCCGGCGTGCTCGCCGACCGGTTCGACCGCCGATACACGATGGTCATCTGCGACCTGATCCGGTTCGTGTTCTTCGCCTCGATCCCGGCCGCCGGCCTTGTCACCCACGATGCGAAGCTCATCGTCGGCTGGGCCGCGATCGCCACGTTCGTGATCGAGACGGTCGCGATGATCTGGGTGCCGGCCAAGGAGGCGTCGGTACCCAACCTGCTACCGCGGGCCCGGCTCGAGGCGGCCAACCAGCTCACCCTCGCCACCACGTACGGGCTGACCCCGGTCGCCGCCGGCCTCGTCCTGGCCGGGCTCACCACCGGCCTCACCTCGCTCTACAACACGATCGGCCACACCTGGGTCCGGCCGACCGACGCCGCGCTGTACTTCAATGCGCTCACCTTCCTCGCCACAGCGCTGACCGTGCTGTTCGGCATCAAGGAGATCAGCGGCCACAGCGCCCGGCGGGCCGGTGAGCGCAAGCCCGGCATGTTCCGGGAGTTCATCAACGGCTGGTCCTTCGTGGGCAAGACGCCGCTGATCCGCGGTCTGGTGCTCGGTATCTTCGGCGCGTTTGCCGGCGGCGGCGTCGTGGTCGGCAGCGGCCAGGCTTACGCCAAGTCCCTCGGCGGCGGAGACTCCACCTTCTTCATTCTGTTCGCGGTGCTCTTCATCGGCCTCGGCATCGGGATCGTGGCCGGCCCCCGGCTCGTCGGAGGGCTGTCCCGGCGCCGCATGTTCGGCGTGTCGATCGTGCTGGCCGCGGGATCCGTGACCCTCCTGGCCCTCGCCCCGCATCTGAGCGTCGCCGTGGTCGGCACGCTGCTGGTCGGCGTGGGCGCCGGCATGGCGTTCCTGTCCGGCACCACGCTGCTGGGTACCGAGGTCGACGACGAGGTCCGCGGACGGGCGTTCGCCGTCGTGCAGACCGGCACCCGCGTCGTGCTGATGCTGACCATCTCGCTGTCCGGGTTCCTCGTCGGCGCCGGCGGCTCCCGCGAGCTGGCATTGCCGGGCGTTGCCATCTCGATCTCCACCACCCGGCTGCTGCTCGCCGTGGCCGGGATCTTCGGTGTCGTCGCCGGCCTGGCCGCGCTGCGGCAGATGGATGACAAGCCGGGCGTACCCCTTCTCGCCGATCTCATCGGGTCACTGCGCGGCCGGCCACTGAGCCCGGCCGAGCCCAAGCCGCGACGCGGCCTGTTCGTCGTCTTCGAGGGCGGCGAAGGGGCCGGTAAGTCGACCCAGGTACAGCTCCTCGCCGAGCTGCTCCGTGCGCAGGGGCGTGACGTCCTCGTCACCCGCGAGCCGGGCGCGACCGAGGTCGGCGAGCGGATCCGCAACCTGCTCCTCCACGAGGAACCCACCTCCGGCACGCTCACCCCGCGGGCAGAGGCGCTGCTGTACGCCGCCGACCGGGCCCATCACGTGGCTGCGCTGGTACGTCCGGCGCTCGCGCGTGGCGAGGTGGTCATCTCCGACCGGTACGTCGACTCGTCGCTGGCCTATCAGGGCGCCGGGCGGACGCTGCCGGTCGATGAGGTGTCGTGGCTGTCGTCCTGGGCCACCGGTGGGCTCAGACCCGACCTGACCGTGCTGCTGGACGTCGAGCCGCAGGTGGGCCTCGCCCGGTCCGGGGCGCGCAGCGCCGGTGCCGACCGTCTGGAAAGGGAGTCGGACGCGTTCCACGAACGGGTGCGGTACGCCTTCCTGGACCTCGCCGCGGTCGACTCCAGCCGGTACCTGGTCCTCGACGCCAACCGCTCGCCTGAGTCGATCGTGAACGTGGTGGCCGAGCGGATCGCCGAACTGTTGCCGCCACCGACGCCGCCGGCCGGTCCCGCCGGGGACGCGGAGCCGTCGGACGAGGGTGCCCGGCCGCTGGAGGATGGCTCCGGGCCTTCGGACGAGCCAGCCGAGCCGTCGGACGAGGTCGCCGGCCCGTCGGGTGAGCCGGTCGCCACCGGGTTGGCCGAGCTCACGGACACCGCCGACGGTCTGGCCTCGCCGGCGACCGATCCCTCCGAGACCGTCAGGGGTCGGCGGGCATGATGGCGCCGCCGGTCTTCGACGTGCTGGTCGGGCAGGAAGACGCGACGGCCACCCTCGCGCGGGCCGCTGCCGCCGCGGGCGCGCTGGTCGCGGGTAACCCCGTCGAGCCGGCCGCGATGACGCACGCCTGGCTGTTCACGGGACCGCCCGGCTCGGGGCGTTCGGTTGCCGCCCGGGCGTTCGCGGCCGCGCTGCAGTGCCCCGAGGGCGGATGCGGCATCTGCCAGGCCTGCCACACCACGCTCGGTGGCACCCACGCGGACGTACGGTTCGTCGTGCCCGAGGGGCTGACCATCGGGGTCGACGCTATGCGCGCGCTGGTGCTGCGGGCGGCGAGTTCGCCCAGCCAGGGCCGCTGGCAGGTGGTCCTGATCGAGGACGCCGACCGGCTCAGTGAGAAGGCCAGCAACGCGCTGCTCAAGGCGGTCGAGGAGCCGACGCCGCGGACGGTCTTCCTGCTCTGCGCGCCCTCGACGCACCCCGACGACATCTCCGTGACGATCCGGTCGCGGTGCCGGGTGGTGCCGCTGCGCCAGCCGTCGGCCGAGGCGGTCGCGTCGGTGCTGCGCCAACGCGACGGTACCGACGATTCGACGGCGGACTGGGCGGCGGCCGCGGCGCAGGGGCACGTCGGTCGGGCCCGGCGGCTGGCCCGCGATCCGCAGGCCCGCTCGCGCCGTGACGCCGTCCTCGCCGTGCCGCGCCGGCTCACCGGCGTGGGCGCGTGCTTCGATGCGGCCAATGCCCTGATCGAGGCCGCCGAGGCGGAGGCGGCGGCGGCCGTGTCGGAGGTGGACAGCACCGAGCGCACCGCCCTGGAGACCGCGCTGGGCGCCGGCGGCACCGGTCGGGGCGCGGCGGGCGCCGTGCGTGGCATGGCTGGTCAGGTGAAGGACCTGGAGAAGCGGCAGAAGTCGCGGGCGACCCGCGCGCAGCGGGACTCCCTGGACCGGGCGTTGGTCGACCTCGCCGGCTTCTACCGGGATGTCCTGGCCCGATCGTTCGGCGCTCCGGTCGCGCCGGTTCACGCCGATGCCGCCGAGTTGGCCTCCACGGCGGCCGAGCGGTGGGGCTCGGAGAGCACGCTGCGACGGCTGGAAGCGGTACTCGCATGCCGGACCGCCATCGAGACCAACGTCAAACCCCGCATCGCTGTGGAGGCGATGATGCTCGAACTGTGGCGCGGCTGACCGGGATCGACGCGATCGCGCAGCGAGTTATCCACAGACGCAAATCTGTCATTCCCTGGCTACCGTGCGGTGCCGTAAGTTCCTGCGCGGGAGGGGCTGCGGAATGGGTCGGGAGATCGACGAGACGTGGATCGACGAGGCGATCGAGCGCTATCAGCGCATCGAGGCACGGCTCGCCGAGCTTGACCGGGCGGCCAAAGACGTCGAAGTGACGGTCCGCTCGCCGGACGGGCTGGTCGAGGTGGTGGTGACCGCCGACGGCACGGTCAAGGATGTCCGCATCCACGGTCACGCTCGCACCAATGACGAGCTGTCGCGAGCCGTGCGCGAGGCGGTGACCGCGGCCGCTGACGCTGCCGCATGGGCGCGACAGAAACTCCATGCCGAGACGTTCGGGGCATATCAGCCGCTCATATAGGGGAGGGCAAAATGGCGCTGGGCGATCTTGCCGCTCGCTTCGCCACGGCGGGATCCGAGCTGGCCGTCGTCGCCGCGACGTTGCCCGGGCACGACCCGGGCGCCGACGCGTTCGGTGCCGCGGCCACCGGCCGGTTGGGTGTGCTCGGGCGGGAACTGCACCGGGCATACCTGGTGGCCCTCGACGCCCGCGCGCACGAGGCCGCGGCGCACGGTGCCCGCCTGTCCACGACGGCAGACGCCCTCACCCGGGCGGCCACCGGTTATGTCGCGGCCGACGGCACTGCCGAAGCGGTCATCGGCCACGCGGAGGCCGCCGGCACCGCTGAGGCGTTCATCGGCCACGCCGCACCTGCCGACGCCGCCCGCCGCCGGCACCGGGAGACTCCGTGAGCGACGCGCTCGATCGTCTCATTGCGCCGGGCGCCGACCTCTTGGATCGGGTCGACGCCGCCCTGATGGCGCACGGGCTGCCCGCTGGCCATCCGGTCACCGCTCTGTTGCGTCGGCTCGGCGCGCTACCGGCCGATGTGTTGCGCGCGATGTCCGCGTGGCGCCCGGCGCCGTTGCGCGCCGCCGCCTCCGACCTTCGTCATACCGCCGAGGGGTACGAGCGACAGCGTGACCTCCTCAGCGTGCCGGCCGGCTGGGAGGGTGCCGCCGGTGAAGAGTTCACGGAGCACCGGAGAGCTCTGGTCGAGTTCCTGGGGGAGACCGGAGAGCCCGACGAAGCGGGTCTGGTGGGCCGGTTGAGGGCGACCGCGGCATACCTCGACGATGTGGCCGAGTGGCTGGAAAGGTCGCGAGGCGACATGGCACGGTCAATCGCTGGCGCGCTCGGTTCGGCCGAGGCGGTTCGACTGCACGCGAGCGGTGAGGCCGAGGCGGCAGCGACCATCGCAGCCCGGATCCTCGCGGCCGCGGCTGAGGCTCACTCGTGCGGACAGGCCGTCGCCGAGCGGTGGGCGGGCCGACTCGACGAAGTCACTTACCGCCCGCCCGCGCCCGTCGCGCCATTGGTTGGCGAGACCCGCCTGACCCGCTGAGCGGAAAACGGGCCTGCCGGCGCGGATAGTGGGTTAAACGGCATTTCGCCGAGGCTGGCCGGGGTCAGTATGGTGGGCCCATGGGCATGCTGTGCGCGGTGAGTTTCAACCGGTACGGCCGCTTGTACTACTTCGATCCCGGCAGTTTCTCGCCCGGGGTCGGCGATCGGGTGCTGGTCCCCACCGACGACGGCCCTGAGGTCGCCGAGTGTGTCTGGGCGGCGCAGTGGGTCTCCGAAGACACGGACGGATTTCCGAAGCTGGTCGGACTCGCCGCCGACGAGGACCTGCGCCGCGACGAGTCGATGCGCAAGGGCAAGGCCGATGCCAAGGTGGCCGCGAAGAAGCTGATCCGCGAGCACTCGTTGCCGATGAAGGTGG
>JAOPWA010000310.1 GCA_025965915.1 Dactylosporangium sp.
CCTGGCGTTCGGGCGCGCATCGATGCCCGCCCCCGGGAACCCGTCGACGTATCCCCAGTTCAAGCGGTAGGCCGTGGGGTCACCGGTGCCGTTCGGATCAGGTCCGAAGAAGTGCTTCAGCTCGGGCGGTTGCAGCACGAACGGTGGCTTTTCCAGCCAGATCGCACCACCCGGCTGGGCGAACAGGGTCTCCATCTCAACCGATACGCGATCAGCGAAGATCGCATTGTCGCGCTCGAACCGGGCCAGTTCGCGGCGAGCGTCATCGGTGAGTTCGACATGAGTGGAGTAGCCGGCCTCCATCTCGGCAAGGAATGGGGCCAGTCGCCGCGCTGGACCGAGGGTGGTCTTCTTCGCCCGGATGGCCTCGATCGCGTCTCGGTCGAATTCGTCTGTGCCGACTATCTCCTGCTCGTCCGCCTGAGCCATGTCCGTGTCCCCTTGGCCGCTCGGGCGCCCGGCGGGGGCGCCGTGCCGATCCCGAGGGATCGGTCACGATCCCCTCGGGATTGACGCAGCGTATCGGCTGCTTACCGCCGGCAACCAGGGTTGGATCGGCATACACGCCGCCCATCCGGCCATAGACGCGCCGCTCCACGACCTTCCCCGCCGCGCCTACTGTGCGGACGCCGGCGCGCTACTCGTTGATCAGTTGCTCGCGAAGGATGTCTGCATGCCCACAGTGCTGAGCGAGCTCGCGCAGCATGTGGAGGTACACCCAGCGCAGCGGGAGCGGGCCGCGCCGGTTGCCGTGGACCATGTCGTCCAGCCCCAGGGATGACGTCGCGCGGCATGATGCTTCGCATGCTTCGCGGTGTGCTCGCTGGACGGTGGCGATGGTGTCGTCGTCATCGAGGATGAACGACTCGTCCGGCGTCGCGGGGATGCCGATCTCGGCGCGCGACCGGCACGTGACGGCTTCGTCGAACCAGACCTTCTCGACGAAAGTCGCGTGCTTCACCAGACCCAGCAGCGTGGTCTGAGAGGGCACCAACGATCGGCGCACCTGCTCCTCCGTCAGCCCGTCCAAGCAGCCATTGAGCGCGCCGCGGTGCTCGTCGAGGAACACCTCGAACTGGGCCCGGGCCGGGTGATCGATGACATCTTCGGCGAACGTCGCCGGCAGGGAGGGCATGTGCGAAGCATTCCAAGACCGTCGCCGAAGAGCAACTAGCGCACATCGGCTACTTACGACCTGGGGATCAATAGCGGCCTGTTGGTGTGATCCGGCGTGTCGCCTTGATCTGGATGCTGGCGGGCCGCACGGTCTGCTGCCTTGTGACGATCAAGAAGGCGTTGCGGCGCTACACCGGCCGCCGCGACCTGCTACCCGACATCATCCGCGCCGTTACCGGCCCTGGCCACTGATCGAGCAGGCCGAATGGTGAGCGGCGAGCCGCGCAACACCCACTACTGTTGATTCCCTGGTCGTTAGCTGGCGATGACTGGCGCGACTCAGCGGACGGTCCGGTAGTAAGCAATCTTGCGCTTGATGTAGCGCTGCTGGTCGCGCAGGCTCTCCATTTTTGCCCGTACGCGCGCCTCGTGCTCTTCCAGCAGTGCGATGCGCTCGTCGATGGTGTGATCGCCGGCGCGGACGAGTTCGGCATAGCGCGCGACGTCCGCGATCGGCATGCCGGACTCCCGTAGGCACCGTGCGATGCTCAGCTGCTCGAGGTGGACGTCGGTGAATCGGCGCTGGCCGGCGGCGTTGCGGCCGACCGGTTCCAGCAGGCCGATCTTCTCGTAGTACCGCAGCGTGTCGATGGACAGGCCGGTCTCCTCGACGACCTGGGCGGGGGTGTACGCACTCATCCCACCAGCCTGGCACCTGTAGTCCACTCCAGGTCAACCCATTGACCTGGAGCCCACTGCCGCTCCGAGGCTGGCAACCATGAGATTTGCTATCGGAACCATCCCCTTCGGCACGACGGTCGGCCAGAAGGAGACGTTCGCGCTTCTGGACCGGTTCGTTGAGGCCGGCGGCGTGATGATCGACACCTCGAACAACTACCCCTTCTGGAGGCCGGGCTGCAGCGGGGACGAGAGCGAGACGGTGATCGGCTCGTGGCTCGCGTCGCGGCAGGTGCGGGACCGGGTGGTGATCAGCACAAAGGTCGGCGCCCGGCCCCGCACGCTCGGCGACACCACATTGGACGACCTTGAAGGCCTGTCCGCGCCCGTGATCCGCGCCGGCGTTGAGGGCAGCCTGCGCCGCCTGGGTACCGACCGGATCGATGTCTACTGGGCGCACATCGACGACCGGGCGGTCCCGTTGGCGGAGACGGTCGCGGTTCTCGACCAACTCGTACGCGCAGGACGCGTGCTCGCCGTCGGCGCCAGCAACACGTCAGTGTGGCGGGTGGAGCGGGCCCGGGCACTCGCCATGGTGGGCGGGCACACGCCGTACACGGCGCTGCAGCTACGACACACGTATGTGCGGCCACGCCCGGGCGTACGGCCATCGGCACACGTGCAGGAATACGTCACCGACGAGACGCTCGACTACCTGCGCGAACACGCCGACCTCACATTGTGGGCGTACAGCACGTTGCTGTCGGGCGCCTACACCAGGCCGGATCGGAAGATCGACACCGAATACCAGCACCCCGGCACAGATGCCCGCCTCGCCGTCCTGGCGCAGGTCGCCGCGGAGCTGGGGGTGACCGCGAACCAGGTCGTGCTCGCCTGGCTGATGTCTGACGGCATCGTACCGATCGTCGGGGTGTCCACGCCCGATCAGCTCGACCAGGCCATCGAGGCAGCCCGGCTCACGCTGGACGACGATGTCCGAGCCCGGCTGCACGCTCCGCGGTGAGTGCTCGCACACCGGCCGACGCGATGTCCTACCCGAGATCATCCATGCCGCCACCGGCTCGGCCAGCGACCGCGCCTCCGCACGATGGGACTGGTAGCCGCTTGTTGCCCCTGTGAAACGATCTATTGATGGACGCGGAGAAACCGGCTCTGTTGCGGTTCCTGGATGCGCAGCGCGGCCGCGTGTTCGTCATCCTCGATGGACTGTCTGAGGATGATCTCCGGCGTTTCGTGCTGCCCTCGGGCTGGAGTTGCCTGGAGCTTGTGCATCATCTCGCGATGGAGGAGCGGTTGTGGTTTCGTGGCATCGTCGCCGGGGAGCCGGTCAGGCTTCCGGAATCGGGCGACGATGACGCGGCGGAGTGGCGGGTGGATCCGGGTGTGTCGGCGGAAGCCGTCTTCGGCCTGTATCGACAGGAAATCGAGCGTGCGGATGCGATCGTCACGGCGATGTCGCTGGACGTACCACCGCGTCGGAGGTTCGAGCGTTGGCCGGATTGGCAGATCCGCGACGTGAGGTGGGTCGTGCTGCACATGATCGAAGAGACCGCGCGGCACCTTGGGCACCTGGACGCGGCTCGCGAGCTTCTCGACGGTCGGGCCGGCCTCGCGCAAGACCGAACCAAGGATTGAATTCGTCGGCGCCGGCAGGGCGGGTGTCTGGACAGCGCCGCTGCGCCTGGCGATGGGTGCGGAAATGCAGCGATACGGGTCAGCATAGAGTGGGGCCGCTGTGTGCGGGAGCTCGGAGCGACCGGGCTGAGAGGGCGGCTGTGGCCGCCGACCGCTGGAACCTGACCGGATAATGCCGGCGTAGGGAGTACAACAGATGACTGCGTCCGTGGCCTCGAACCATCCATTCACGTCGATCTCGTCAGACGAGGCGCCCCTGACGTTGGCCGAGCCGCCGCCGCAGACGCTCGGACTGCGTGACACGTTCGGCCTGTGGGCCAACCTCGGTGTCAGCCTGCTGCTTCCGGTGGCGGCCGCTTTCGTGGTCCTGCCTGGCCGGTCGCTCTGGACGAGCCTGCTGGCGGTCGTGGTCGGTGCGGCCATCGGCGCGGTGCTGCTCGGGCTCACCGCGGCCCCTGCCGCTCGCGAACGTGTGCCCGCCATGGTGCTGCTGCGGGGCCTGCTCGGTCGGCGGGTGTCGTACCTTCCGACCGTGCTCAACGTCGTCCAGTGTGTCGGTTGGGCGACCTTCGAGATCGTCATCATCGCCGAGGCCGCGTCCCGGGCGCTGTCCGCGCCGCGCTGGCCGTTCGTCGTGGTGGCCGGCCTGCTCGCCACGGTCATGGCCGTACGCCCTCTCGGCGCCATGCGCGTACTGGGACGCTACGCCGTCTGGGCCTCGCTCGCGGCGACCGTCTATCTCTTCGTCCGCGTGCTCGGCCACCCACTGCACGCCCTGCCCCACGGTGGGGCGGTGTCGTTCTGGTCCGCCGTCGACGTCGTCATCGCGATGCCCGTGTCCTGGTTTCCGCTCGCCGGTGACTACACCCGACACTCCCGCACCGCGCGAACCGCCTTCGTGGGCTCGGCGGTCGGCTACGGCGTCTCGACGGTCGCGTTCTTCACCCTCGGGGTGCTGGCGCTCGCGGCCTACGGCAAGGGCGGCCTCGACGTCATCGGCGCGCTGCTCGCCGTACCGATCGGCGTACTCGCCGTCCTGGTGCTCGTCGCCCTCGAACTCGACGAAGCGTTCGCGAACATCTACTCCACCGCGGTATCGGCGCAGAATGTCGCGGCCCGCGTGGACCGGCGGCTGCTGGCCGTCGCGGTGGGCACCGTCGCGACGGTACTCGCGCTCGTCGTCAACATCGCCTCGTACGAGGCGTTCCTGTACCTCATCGGCGCGGTGTTCGTGCCGCTGGCTGCTGTGCTCGTCGTCGCCTACTACCTGGTGCCGCGTAGCGCCTGGGATGTCTCAGACACAGCGCCGGCGCGAATACCGCTGGTCGTCCCGTGGATGGCAGGCTTCGTCGCCTACCAACTGACGCTGCCGACCTACTTCGACGGCGCGGGCGCCGGTTGGACCTCATGGTGGGCGGCCCGGCAGGCAGACCTTGGCATCCCCGCCGACAACGGCTGGTCGGCCTCGATCGTCAGCCTCGCCGTCGCAGCACTGCTGACTGCGGCCGTGGCCCTACCCGCGGCGCTACGGTCCGGGCGCCGCGACCGTGAGGGCTAGGGGCCTCGCGCTCCGACCTGGACGACTGCGCGTCCCGCACGATCGGGTGGCCGGAAGCAGTCCGATAAGGGTCAGCGACGTCCGTGTCACCAGTGGTCAGACCTGACGGTTGGGGACGCGACGTGTATGGCAGGCGGCGATTGTGAAGGGTGCGGTCGCCGGCAGTGACCGCGACTGACCTGTAGAGGATGGACTCCGTGGTGTGGCAGCGTCCGGTTCCGCTGATCGGTGATGTGAGCGCGGCGTCGCAGCGGGCCGCCGACCCGGCAGGGTGGGCGTTCCCGCCCACACAGCGCGAGGCGCTGTACGCGGTGATGGATGCTCGTCGTGATGTGCGGCGGTTCCGGCCGGACTCGGTGCCGGCCGACGTCCTCGAGCGGGTGCTGGGTGCGGCGCACAGCGCGCCGTCGGTCGGGCACAGTCAGCCGTGGCGCTTCGTCGTGGTCCGTGACCCGGCAGTGCGGGAGCGGGCGGCGCTGATGGCCGACCGAGAGCGGCTGCGGCAGGCCGCGCAGTTGGAGCCCGATTCCGCGCGGCGGCTGCTGGATCTGCAGTTGGAGGGCATCCGTGAGGCGCCGCTCGGGGTGGTGGTCTGCTGCGACCGGCGTACTGCGGCGGCGGGCGTGCTGGGTCGGGCGACGTTTCCCGACGCCGACCTGTGGAGCTGCGCCTGTGCGATACAGAACCTGTGGCTGGCCGCCCGCGCCGAGGGGCTCGGCCTTGGCTGGGTGACCCTGTTCGATCCGGCGGAGTTGGCCGCGCTGCTCGGCCTACCCGACGGTATGGTCACCCTTGGGTGGCTGTGCCTGGGCTGGCCGGACGAGCGGCCGCCGCAACCTGGGCTGCAGCGGGCCGGCTGGTCGCGTCGGCTACCCCTGGCGCAGGTCGTGATCGACGAACGGTGGCCGAACGGCGACCAGGCGCCGTCGGCGCCACCGTCGCATCTACGCGCCCCCGATCAGGTCTCGGTAGTGGCCGCGCATGACGCCGCCGATCGGCTGCTGACCCCGCCCGGCTCGCTGGGGGTGCTCGACCGAACCATCGACAAGGTGGTGGCGCTCGGCCATCGGGAACTGGCGGCGGGCACGCTCGTACTCGCCGCTGCCGACCATCCGGTCGCCCGGCTCGGGGTATCGGCGTACCCGATCGACGTCACCCGGGAAATATTGGCGGCCGCTGTGGCGGGCGAGGCCATGGGCGTGACCGCCGCCCGCTCTGCTGGGCTTGCGGCGGAACTCGTCGACGCCGGCGTGAACGGTTCGCCGGTCACCGGCGTCACCTCGCTGCCCTGCCTGGATCCGCGTGGCGACCTCGCCAGTGCGGACGCGATGTCCGCGCGCGACGCCCAGCGCCTCGTGGACGCCGGCCGGCAGATCGGCGTGCGTCTGGGCGCACAGGGACTGGTCGCGCTCGGCGAGGTCGGTATCGCCAACACCACCGTGGCCGCCGCCATGACCTGCGCGCTGCTCGACGTACAGCCGGATGTGGCGGTGGGGTTGGGCGCCGGCGCAGACAGCGCCATCCTGGAGCGCAAACGCGCGGTGGTCGGCGAGGCGCTCCGACGTGCCAGACGCGTCCATGGCCGCGCGCTTCGCGACCCGCAGGTGGTCCTGGCCGCTCTCGGCGGCCCCGAGTTCGCCGTCCTGGCCGGCGTGGTTCTCGGTGCCGCGGCCGCCCGGGCAGTGGTGGTGCTCGACGGCCTCGCCACGTCGCTGGCCGCCCTCGTCGCGGTGGAGTTCGAGCCGGCCGTCGCGGCGTGCCTGGTCGCCGGTCAACGCAGCCGGGAACGCGGCCACGACCTGGTCCTCAGCCAACTCGGCTGCGAACCACTGCTCGACCTGCGTATCCGCGCTGGTGAAGGGGTGGGCGCCTGCCTGGCCACCGCAACCCTGCGCCAGGCGCTGACGATCCGGGGCGCGACAGCCCGTGCCAGCTACTGAAGGAGCATTCCCGGTCCGTCAGGGTGGGAGTTAGGCGGCGTCGGTCTCCGTATTGGTCAGAGAGATGGCGGAGAGGTCGCGCCTTGACCTCCACCAGAGCACCCACAGGATGCCCAGTACGGCCCATGCCACCGAGAACGTGACGATGCTGCCGCCGGTCTTGAAAGGCTGCGCCAGGCTGGAGACGAAGAATCCCTGGTAGAGGATGTAGCCGTCGATCAGGACCCCGAGAACCGGCACAACACCGTTGAGTACCCAGTGGAACTCTGCCCGCTTGTGCCGCCAGTGATAGACGAAGTTGGCGATGTTGACGAAGATGTAGGACACCAGCACGAAGAAGACGAAGATCTCTCCGAGGTAGCCGTAGGCGTTGCCAGGCCCTCCCTGCCACCAGGTGAACAGCACAAGGGCGACGATGGAGATGGCGATGGTCGTGAGTTCCGCGGTCAATGGGGTGCGCAACTTGGGGTGCAGCCGCGCCAGCCGAGCGGGCAGGAAGCCCTCGCGAGCCACCGCGAACAACAGTCGACTGGAGGCGTAGATCGACGCGCCGAGGCTCGCGATCGCCGCGGTGAGTCCGGTGATCGGTACGAGGATGTCGAATGCCCCGATGTACTGGTGGGCGATGGGGAACACCGGAGTGATCTGGCCCGCGCTCACGTAGTCTTCCACGGTCTTGACCGGCACCGCGATCGCAAAACCGTACGACGTGAGCGTCCAGAAGAGCCCCGCCATCACGGCGATGAGGATGGTGGCCAACGGAATGAGCCGCCGCGGAGTCTCGGACTCCTCGGCGACCGGCGCGATGCTGTCGACGCCGGCGATGGCGAGGAACGCGAAGACGGCCGCGAGCCCGAGGCCCTGGAAGCCGGCGGTCGCGGCACCGGGGTTGAACGGCGTGGCGGAGAAGTGGCCCAGTGCGCCGCCCTTGATGACGATGATCAAGGCGAGTACCGCGATGAAGCCAGCCTCGAAGATCGTCAGAATTCCGATCAACCGGGCGCCGAGCTTGATGTTGCTGTGGGTCATGTACGCGCCGATGGCAACCGCGAGGAGCCCGCCGGCCAGGCTGGTCCAGATAGAGGTCTGGAGCCCGAAGTACTGGAGCAGGGCGTTGAAGAAAACGGCGAACGCGATGGGGTAAAGCGCGGTCACGATGACATACGTCGTGATCAGCATCCATCCGAGCCAGAGTCCGATACTCGGGCTCATGCTCTCCCAGAGCCAGGTGTATCCGCTGCCGGCCGAGGGTCGCCGGTTGTTCATGATGGCGAAGCTGATCGCCGTGGGGATGATGCCGATGGTGATCACCAGGAACACCAACGGCATGACGGGGCCGCCCGCGCTGGACTCGATGAGCCCCATGTTCAAGTAGATGACGGGCGCCAGGGCGAAGTAGGCCAAGCCCACGAACGCGAGGCGGCGGAGGTTCAGACTGCCGCGCTGGAGGCGGGGCCCCTGTGTATCACCGCCCCCGGCCGGCGGGGCGCCTCTGTCTGCGTGCAGAGTCTGTGGGTCTTCCACGGCGGTACCTCTTCTGGCTGACGGTTCTGATGATGGACTCCAAGGAAAACCCAGCCGCCTGGCGGCTGTCGTGGTGCGACTTCTACGCCGTCTGGAAGATGCTGAGGGGCATCGTCATCGCGACGGTCCACACGCCCGAATCGACGATCTCGATGATGCGGAGGTCACCGACCGCACTGCAGAGGACGTACGCGTCCGCACGGGTCAGCCCGTGCTCGGCGACCAGCCACTCGATCATGGCGCGGGTGGCCTTCTTCGCACCTGCCATGAGATCGGCGTCGATTCCCATCGTTGCGTGGTATCCGCCCACGTCCTTCGTCGAGACCGCGGGCGCCGGGACGCGGAAGCTCGGCGCCGCGATCCCCTGCTTGTGCACGCGGAATCGCAGGGAGGCCTTCATCGGGCACTCCACCGCGGTGACACAGACCTCACCATCGCCCTGAGCCGCGTGCGGGTCGCCGCAGGAGAACATGGCGCCGTCGACGAACACCGGCAGCCAGAGGGTCGCCCCTCGGGTCAGATGCCGGTTGTCCATGTTGCCGCCGGCGCGGTGAGGTGGAAACGGCAGTTGCCGGGCCGGCTCGCCGGGATGGTTACCCATGACGCCCAGGAACGGCGAGATGGGGATCTCGATACCGGGGGCGAACGTCGTCGTGTCGCCCTGGGTGAGATCGAAGGTCCTGACGTAACCATCTGGGAAGTCTTCGGGCAATAGGCCCATGCCGGGAAGGAATGCCGCCCAGGCCCAGTCCCCGGCCTGCAGGTCCAGGATCTCGATCTCGAGGGTGTCCCCGGGCTCGGCGCCGTTGACATGGACCGGACCCAACAGGTTGTAGATCGTGTCGAAGTCGAACTTGGACTGCTCGTACGTGGCACCCGGCCATACCTGGCCCTCGCCCGCGACCTTCAGATCGAAGTGGACGGTGTCGCCGGAGTTGATCGAGAGGGCGGGTTCCAAGTCCGCATCCCACTCGTGATGGATACGGGCAGGGTCGGCGATGTGCTCCCTCATAACCATCTCGATCCCTTCGTCGTCCGGGGTCCGCGGCAGATCCGCGGCCCCCGTGGAAAACCGTGAGACATCTCTGTCAAACAGACTGATGTATCAGTTAGCGCGGTACGGTACTGACCCAGTAGAGGCTGGTCAACGGTCAGGCAGGAGAAAATGGATGTGGCAGATATGGCGGTGATGGCCATACATCCGGATAAGCTCTCACAAAGCGAACGCGCCTACCTGATTCTTCGTGATCTACTGATCACGCTGCAGATCCCACCGGGAGCGCTGATCCATGAAGAGGCGCTCAGCCGTGAGCTGACCATCGGACGCACCCCGGTACACGAAGCATTGAAGCGCTTGGCGCTGGAGAAGTTGGTCGCCGTCTACCCCCGGCGCGGCACGTTCGCCACGGACATCAACATCAACGACCTTGCGTACATCTCGGAAGTACGGCTCCCGCTCGAGGGGCTCGTCGCAGCGATCGCCGCGCAGCGCGCGACGCCGAAAGAACTCCGGGATCTGGAACAGATCCTCGAGGAAACCGACGAAGCCCGCGGCAACTCCGGCTTACTGGACACCGACGTCGCGTTCCACCGGGCTCTCTACCGATGTACTCGCAACCCATACCTCGAAGCCACGATTTCCCAATACCTGAACCTCTCGCTGCGGATCCTGCACCTCACCTTGGACCGTCTGCCCAACCTTGCCCACCACCTCACCGAGCAGAAAGAGCTCGTGGAGGCCCTCAAGGCGGGCGACGCCGAACGGGCGTACGACATCGCCACACAGCACCTCTCCTCATTCGGCGAGGAGATGCGATCCGTTCTGTAACCCCGGCCGGCCCGCCACCTCGGACCAGCCCGCTGACCTGGATACACAGAAGCAGAAGCGCCGTGACGCCCCTACTTGAGGTAGGGGCGCCACGGTTTCGGTGCGGTGGCCGCCAGACGTTCGCCGTCGGTCCGGGGTGGCAGCTCAGCTGCGGTACACGCCGAACTCCCAGAGTGAGTAGCCGTACGAGGTTGCCCGGGTGGTGCCGTTCATCCGGACGTAGCGGCCCGACCCGGAGATGTTCAGGTCGTCGAATCCGCCGTTCCCACTGGTCGTGGTGTAGATCGAGGTCCAGGTGCTGCCGTCGTTCGACGTCTGGATCGTGTACCCCTTCGCGTATGCCGCCTCCCACGCCAGCTGCACATGGTTGAACGACTGGGTCGAGCCCAGGTCCACCTGCAGCCACGCGGTGTCGACCCACTCGCTGGCCCAGCGGGTGCCGTAGTCGCCGTCGGTTGCGTATGACGGCAGCTGCGGGCCGTTGGTGCCGGTCGGCTGGTAGCTCGACGCGGTCGCCATCTTGCCCTTGGCCAGGTTCGTGCCCGGGACGGTCGGCGGCACCACCCTGATCGACTTTTGCTCGATGCCGACGTTGCCCTGCCCGTCGAAGGCGTACACGTAGACCTTCCAGACGCCGAGCTGCTCCGGCGCCTTCACCGTGAACGAGCCGTTGCCGTTGTCGGTGAAGGACACGTTCGTCAGGCCGGTGCCGCCGCTGATGTACTTGTCGCTGTACATCAGGTTGTAGCGGATCAGGTCGCCGTTCGGGTCGGTCGCGGTCGTGTTGATCGTGTACGTGCCGCCCGCCGGCACCGCGGTCTGGTTGCTGACCGTCATGCTGGTGATCTCCGGCGGCGTGTTCGCCGGGCTCTGCCCGGTGTACGCCTTGCTCAGCGAGTAGTAGCCGAGCCGCCGCCAGCCGCCGGTGAACGTGTTGAGCCAGACGCCGCCGAAGTCGTTCTCGAGTCCGTAGTGGAACTCGGTCGCGCCCAGCGCCACGCCCGGGTGTGCATTGATCGCGTTCCAGCTGTTCGTGTAGCCGTCGCGCTTCTGCAGGTCGGTCGGCTCGGTCGGCACCCCGTTGACGTCGCCCGGCACCTCCCACTCGCCGGCTGGGCCGGCCTCGGTGACGATGTACGGCTTGGTGTAGCCGCCCGCGACCCAGTCGTTGTAGACGTTGCCGATGGCGCCGTACGAGTTGACGGCCAGCAGGTCCAAGTCGGGTGCGTACTGCTTGTAGTACGGCCAGGCGCCGGTGTACGCGTCCGTCGAGGTGACCGGGTGGTTCGGGTCGGCGGCGTGGATGGCCTGGGCGAGCTGGTTGACAAACTTCGCGTACCCGACGCGCCGGGCCTCGACCTCGGCAGCCGACAGCCCGTGGTCCTGCATGGTCAGGATGACCTCGTTGCCGACATCCCACATCAGTACGCCCGGGTTGTTCTTGAGCACGTTGACCCGGTTCACGATCTCGGTCTTCACCGAGTTCATGTACGCGGTGTCGTTGACGTAGTCGGCGCCCTGGTTGAGCCAGTGCCCGGCGATCACCTTGATGCCTTGTTGCGCGGCCTTGTTCAACAGCGTCGGGGTGTTCGCGTCGTCCACGCCCCAGATCCGGATCGTGTTGACGCCCAGGTTGTGCAGGTCACGCATGTAGCCGTCGGCGGCCGCCTGCGGTGGCCCGTAGGTCAACCCCTTGACCCGGTACGGTGCACCGTTCACCTGCAGCTGCCAGTTGCCCTGGCTGCCGGTCACCTTGACCGTGCTCGGGCCGGACGGGGTCGTCGGGTCGGTCATTGCGGGCGGCGTGGTGCCGGTGGCGCGGGCGACCGTCACCGAGTCGACGCCGAGGGTACCGCCCGACGTGGTGTCGGCGGTCGGCGTGGTCTGCCCGGCGATCGCGTTCGGCAGCGAGCCGCCGATGCCGAGGTCGAAGCGCAGGAAGAAACCGTGGTGCACGGCCGCGTTCCACGCGGTGACGCCGACCTGCGATTCGCGCACTATCCAGGTCTGCCGGCCGTCCAGGTAGAAGCGGATCTCCTCGTCGGTCTTCGTCCGGTCGATGACCTGGGTGTACTCGTGGTAGCCGGTCTGGCAGCCGGGGCAGCTCGCGAGTCCACTCTGCCTGCCGTTGTACTCGGCGCACGGACCGTCCGGCGCCGTGCCGCAGTGCAAGGTCTGCGACAGTTGGCTACGGCCGTTGACGTCGGTCATGATGTCGGTCTCGCCGACGCCGGGCCAGTTGGTGTAGTTGCCGCGGTACGCGGCACCGGTGGCGCGGAAGCCGGGCCAGTAGCCGAGGCCGTCGGCCACGTCGGGCTGCTTGACCACGGCCGTCAACTTGAGCAGCTGGCCGGCGGCCGGCTCGAAGTCGGTGCGCTGCGTCTCGATCCGGCCGGACGTCCACTTGCCGGAGCCGTCGCGGATCGCCTTGATGTTCAGCTTGCCGCTGCCGTCCAGGTAGACGTTCGCGGTGGACGACGACGCGGTCTCGACCTCGCCGGTGCCCCAGTTCGCGGCGCCGCCGGGGTAGGACGTGCCGGTGCGCAACAGCCAGTTCGCCGCCGAGGGCGACGTGTTGGCGGCGCCGCTGAAGTCGTCCGTCCACACCGTCGTCCAGTCGCCGGGGACGCCCGACGGGGGCGGCGTGGGGGTCGTGCTGCCGTAAACCTTGAACTCGTAGAGGGAGTAGCCGTAGCCGGTGGCGCGCGCGGTGCCGTACATGCGGATGTAGCGGCCGGAGCCGGTCACCGTCAGGGTCTCGGTGCCGCCGGCGCCGGTCGTGGTCGAGTAGATCGAGGTCCAGGTGCTGCCGTCGGCGGAGGTCTGGATCTGGTACGCCTTGCCGTACGCGTTCTCCCACTGCAGCACGACCGAACCGATGGTGGCGGTCGCGCCGAGGTCGACCTTCAGCCACTGCGGGTCGCTGAACTGGCTCGACCAGCGGGTACCGGCGTTGCCGTCGACGGCGTTGGCGGCACCGACGTCGGCGCCCTCCTGGGATGAGGCGGTGGCCGGCTTGCCCTGCGACAGCAGGGTGTCGGCGGCGTGCGCGGTGAACTGCACGACGCCGACGTACGCGGCGACGAGAACGAGGACAGTGAGGGAGGTCAGGGCGGTAAGCCTGCGGCGTCTTCGATGCGACGCGGGCCGGGGTGGGGACGTGTCAGAGAACATGGGCCTGCCTGTCGGGACGGGATAGCGGGTCACGGGATCAATAAAGGATGTCGGAGAGCGCTCTCCAATGTTTAATAGATTGTTACGTCCGTATTGCTTCGCGTCAATATAAGGGCGGTTCCGGAATTGAAAGACCGACATTGACACCCGGCGCGGACCCACAGAGACTTCACACGTGCCTCCTTGATCGGAGACCGTTTTGGCAATATCCCGCCGGACCCTGCTGCGCGCCGCTGCGGTGTGCCTGCTACTCGGTGTGTCCGCCTGCGACGACGCGAAAAGGATGGCCACAACGGCGCCGACAACGGCGGGGTCGGCCGGCGACTCCGGGTTCTTCGGCGGCACCGACCTCGCCTGGGTGGAGATCAACATCGCCATGGACGAGGAGCTGCTCCCGCTACTCGGGCTGGCCCTCACGAATGCGTCCGGTGCGGACGTCAAGGCGTATGCAGCCCAGGTCAGAGCATCATCCGAGCAGGAGTAGTCGTACGAACAATAGGTTTTGATTTCTGCTATTTGCGGGGCGCTGAACCGTCCGGGCGCCGGTAATGGCGCCCGGACGGTTCGCAAATACGGTTATGGAAGCTCGTATTTTTCGTTGAGCGCCGCGCCTCGGTCGGGCTTGTACTGGTCGAAACCGCGCGGGTCGCACTGCAGGCCGCCGTCGATGCAGTGGGTGACGAGCGCGGCCAGCGTCGGCGCGTCCCATGCGTTGTAGACGTCATAGTGGAAGGAGTAGCCGCGCCCGCTGGCCAGGTGGACGTTGGTCATGTCGCCGCTGACCGGGAACGCCATCTTGAACTCGATCATCGGCACGGCGACCGGGTGGTCAGCCGGGCAGACACCTACCACGGGATACGCCATGTGGCTCTTGTGGTCGGGCGTGTCCAGGTGGAGGCCGTCCCAGCAGCTTGGCGACTGGAACCGGACGTTGAGCTGGCTGCCGGCGACGCAGGACGCAGGGAGGTCCCAGTTCTTGGTACTGTCGCCGCACTCCCAGCCCTCGACCGCGCCGGGTGAGTTCTTGAACTCGTCGAGCGTGGCCGCCGGACTGCCAACCACGTAGCGCAGGCCGGCCGGGAACGGCCGGACGCTGCGGTAGTCGATCACGCCGCTCTTGTAGTAGATGACCTGACGACCCACCGGCTGGACTGCGGTGGTGCCGTTGAGCAGCGTCGGCATCCAGTAGCCGGTCTTGTCACCGGGTGTGATGCAGGAGGTACCGCCGGCCTGCAGTGACGCGAGGGTCGTGGCCGCGTTCGTGGTGGTGTTGCCCATGAACGTGTGTGAGTGTGAGGCGCCCGGCATGTTCGGGAAGACGATCGGGTCGTCGGGCAGGTTCGTCCGGCTCACCGAGCAGTTCGCCTGGAACTCGTGGTGCGTCGTCGGCGGGTTGGTCGGCGGCGGCACGGCTGTGGACGGCACCACGCCGGTCACCGGCGGATCGGCCATGACGTAGCCGGCGCCGCCGGTGGGGGGCGTGGATTGCAGCGAGCCGTAGACCCTGAACTCGTACAGCGAGTAACCGTAGCCGGTGCCGCGCTGGGTGCCGTA
>JAOPWA010000351.1 GCA_025965915.1 Dactylosporangium sp.
TCGGCGAGCGGGGCCGCCGCCGGCGATGCCAGCGGCCAGGACGACCTGGAGGTGACATGACCCGGCCCGGCTTCGGCGGTGAGATCCCGGCCGTCTTCCCGGACTGGTCGCCCTACCAGGATCTGGACTCGGCGGCGCGGGCCTACCTGCGTGACCCCGACATCGCCCTGGAGTCGCTGTCGGGCGTGCTGCGGGGCGCCAGTGTGCTGGGCTTCACCCTTGAGCGGTTCGTCAACGAGGTCAACGGCGTGTGGCAGGAGGTCGTCGTCTGTGACGGCACCCGCCTTGTGCTCTGGCACGGCGAGGACGTCCCGCCGGGCGACGGTCCCCCCGGCTCGATGACTTCGTCGGTACGGGTCGTCGCGCTGTCGGCGGTCACCGAGGTGGGCTGCCGCCGACGTCTGACCCGCACGCCTACCGGCGTTGTCCGGGTCGACAGCATCGACGTCTACCTGCTACTCACGTCACTGGACGAGGCCGGCGCCGCGGCGGCGAGCGAGGAATCGGCGGCAACCCCGTCGATGCGCCACGACGCGCTGCGGTTCGGTAAGACGCTCGACGACGGCGGTGCTGGGCAGATATCCCGGCTGGAGGAGTTCGCCCGACTGGTCGCCTCGCTAGTCGGTCGCCCGATGATCTGAGGCGATCCGTTGGTCGGAAGCGATTGGTCGTTTCGCGTCAGTCCTCGGCGTCCGGGCCGGCCACCGGGGCTCCGTCGCTGGCCCGCTGAACGTAGATGCACTCGCCCGGGCACTCCTTGGCCGCGTCGATCACCTCGAGGCGCAGATGGGCCGGCACGCTCACCCGGCTGCCCTCGGCGAGCAGCAACTCGCCTGAGTCGTCCTTGACGTAGGCCAGGCCGTCGACGTCGAATTCGAAGACCTCCGGAGCGTACTGAACGCATAGTCCGTCACCGGTGCAGAGCTTCTGGTCAACCCAAACCTGCAGCTCATCGGTATCGACAGTCATATTGTCCCTCCCAGGCACTCCTCAGCCGCGACGTTACCGGACAGGGCATCGACCGCCCACCGCGCGTCGGCCGGATCGGTAACACATCACGCAGTGGCGTTTGGTACGAGGCTGTTTGGGCGATCAGCAGTTAGTGTTAGAGCACGACGTTCAAAGCCCGGGGAGGTGGGACGTGGCACGCAGCGACGACGTGGAGACGCGCGCCGCACGGTGGGAGAAGGATGCTCGCGATCTCTCCAACCAGGTCGCGTTCCTGCAGGAAGAGATTGCCCTGCTGCGGCGCAAGCTGACGGAGAGCCCGCGACACGTCCGCCAGCTTGAAGAACGGCTGGCGGCGGCCCAGGCTCAGGTTGCCCGGATTACGGAGAACAACGAGCGCCTGGTTGCCACGCTCAAGGAAGCGCGCGCGCAGATCATCACGCTCAAGGAGGAGGTCGACCGCCTGGCACAGCCGCCGAGCGGATACGGCGTCTTCCTCGCCAAGCATGACGACGGCACCGTGGACGTATTCACCGGCGGACGCAAACTGCGGGTGGCAGTGTCCCCGGCGCTCGACGTGGAGGAACTCCGGCGTGGCCAGGAGGTCCTGCTCAACGATGCCCTCAACATCGTCGACGCGTTCGGCTTCGAACGCAGCGGCGAGGTCGTCATGCTCAAGGAGGTCCTCGACGGGGGCGACCGCGCCCTGGTGATCTCGCATGCCGACGAGGAGCGGATCGTGTTCCTCGCCCACACGCTGATGGACACGCCGCTGCGTGCTGGCGATTCACTCATGGTGGAACCCCGTTCGGCGTACGCGTACGAGCGGATCCCCAAGAGCGAGGTCGAGGAACTGGTGCTGGAGGAGGTCCCCGACGTCGACTACACCGACATCGGTGGCCTCAGCCGTCAGATCGAGCAGATCCGCGACGCGGTGGAGCTGCCCTTCCTGCATGCCGAGCTTTTCCGCGAGCACCAGTTGCGGCCACCGAAGGGCGTGCTGCTCTACGGTCCGCCCGGCTGCGGCAAGACCCTCATCGCCAAGGCGGTGGCCAACTCGTTGGCCAAGAAAATCGCCGAGAAGCGGGGCGAAGAGAAGCAGACCAGCTACTTCCTCAACATCAAGGGCCCTGAGCTGCTCAACAAGTATGTTGGCGAGACCGAGCGGCACATCCGACTGATCTTCCAGCGGGCGCGGGAGAAGGCCGGCGAGGGCACCCCGGTCATCGTGTTCTTCGACGAGATGGACTCGGTGTTCCGCACCCGAGGCTCCGGGGTCTCCTCGGACGTGGAGAACACGATCGTTCCGCAGCTGCTCAGCGAGATCGATGGTGTCGAGGGGCTGGAGAACGTCATCGTCATCGGCGCCTCCAACCGGGTGGACATGTTCGACCCGGCGATCTTGCGGCCGGGGCGACTCGACGTCAAGATCAAGATCGAACGCCCGGACGCTGAGGCGGCCAAGGACATCTTCAGCAAGTACATCCTCTCGGGGTTGCCGCTACATGCGGACGACCTGACCGAGCACGGCGGGTCGACCGAGGCGACCGTGGCGGCGATGATCGACGCGACGGTGATGCGGATGTACTCCGAGACCGAGGAGAACCGCTTCCTTGAGGTCACCTACGCCAACGGTGACAAGGAGGTCCTGTACTTCAAGGACTTCAACTCCGGCGCGATGATCCAGAACATCGTCGACCGCTGAGCAGCTGCGGGACGATGGTGTTCTCGACGTCGGAGGAGACGCCGGAGC
>JAOPWA010000657.1 GCA_025965915.1 Dactylosporangium sp.
GCCCCTGGTCAACGGCGGGTACATCTACGAAACCGAGATCATCGAACGGTTGCCGGCGGTCGAACCATCGACATTGATCGAGCGGCTCGAACCGAGCGATCTCACCACCCGCTTCGACGTGCTCGACCCCGCCGTCGAGCTGGGCCTGCGGCCGGTGCTCACCGAGGCGCAACGGGCGGTCGACCGGCTCGGCTGCGAGGTCGTACTGCGCGCGTACGAGCCGGCCGCCCTGCCAGCGCTCTACCTGGTCAACCGGGCCGCCGCGTTCAACGAGCAGCTGCGCGCCACCCGGGAACAGGTCGACGACGTCTGGGCCGGGGTGCTCGACGCGCTCGCGCAGACGACCACGGACGAGCGTCCACAGCTCGTACTCAACTACCGCAACCCGTTGGTTCGCCGGGTCACCGCGCTCGACGACCCCACGTTGATCCGGCTCGCGACCGAGGCGCTGTACGGGCAGGCGCTGCTGCTCGGATACCACCCGATCCGGCCGGTCGACGCCGCGCTGCTGAACAGTTCGCTCCTCGGCCTGCTCAACCAAGCCGTCCCGGACGGGGAGTAACTACAGGTGAGCTACACCGAGGACGACCTGTGGCGCCTGCTCGCGCAGGCCCGCGACATGCCGTACGGCACGGGGCAGATCGCACTGGTCGAGCAGGTGATCCGGCACGCCGACGCCACCGGCCTGGAGGGGCCGAGCTTCGCCGCGCGGATGCTCGCCACCCAGGCCTACACCTACGGCGGCGAGCCCGCGAAGGCGTTCGTGACGTTCTCGTGGTGTCTGCACGAGTACGACCGCAACCCGGGCCGGCGCAGCCGGGAGGACGAGCGGCTGCTCCTGTGGCACTTCAAGTACGTCATCAACGCGCTGACCGCGTTTCCCGAGGTGCCGTTGGACCGCACGTACGCCGTGGTCGACGACATGGAGCGCCGCTACCGGGCCGGCGGTCACAGCCTGCATGCGGTGTACCGGCAGCGCTGGGGAATCGCGCATCACATCGGCGACCCGGCCGCCGCCGACGAGTGGTACGCGCGCTGGAACGCCGCCCCCCGCGACCAGAACTCCGACTGTGCGGGCTGCGACCCCGGCGGGAAGGTCATGCACCTGGTCGAACGCGGTCGCGACGAAGACGCCGTCGCGCTGGCCGCGCCGGTCCTGGCCGGCCACCTGTCCTGCACTGAGCAGCCCCAGAACATCCTGACCGACCTGCTGCTGCCCTACCTGCGCACCGACCGGCTGACCGAGGCGGCCGACGGGCACCGTCGGGCGTACCGGCTGATGCGGGGCAACCTGTCGGACTTCGGTGACATCGCGGAGCACCTCATGTTCTGTGCCTGGAGCGGCAACGAGGCGCGCGGCCTGGAGATCGTACAGCGGCACCTGGGCTGGCTGGACCGCTCGCCGTCGCCCCGGGACACGATGCGGTTCGCCGCGGCGGCCGCCCGCGTCCTGGACGGTCTCGTGGCGGCCGGCCACGGCGAGCTGACCGTGCACCGGCCGGGCGCGACGGACCGGGCCCCTGCCGACATACCCGTGCCCGAGCTGGTCACGCAGCTCGCTGGCCAGGCGCGTGAGCTCGCCGTCCGCTTCGACGCGCGCAACGGTACGACGCGGCAGGGGGAGCGGGTGGCGCAGTGGTTGGCGGCCGAACCGTTCGTGGAGTACCTGCCGTTGTCGGCCGTCGACGGCCGGCGCCGGGCGCTGGGTGGCGGGCCGGGGAAGGTGTCGGCGCGGGTCACCAGGGTTGGCGGGCAGGACGCGCCGGGCTATCCCGACGACCCCGCGGAGCTGCTCGACCTCGCGGAGCGTCTCTTCCGGGAGCACCGCACCGCGCAGGCGCAGGCGGCGTGGCGGTACTTCGACGACCATCACCCGCGCGGGACGCTGTCACCGCTGGTCGCCGTCCGTCGCGTCGACGCCCACGGCATGGTCGCCGCCTCCGACGACCGCTTCGCGGACGCCGAGCGCGCCTGGCGGGAGGCTGCCGATGGATACGCGGACGCGGGTGACGAGGTTCGCCGGCAGGTGACCATGGGCCGGCTGGGCACGCTGCTGTGCGGCACCGACCGGTACGACGAGGGCGTCGCCCTGGTCAGGGAGGCCACCCGCGTGCTGGTCGAGAAGGGCGATGCGGAGCGCCGGGTGGGCGCGGAGCTGCGCCTGGCGTACGTACTGGGGTTGGGCCACCAGCCGGCCGACGCATTGGAGGCGGTGGACCGGGCGGCCGGGCACGCCCAAGCGATCTCGGGCCATCCGCTGCTCACCGCCGAGGTGGCGATGCGACGCGCCCAGTTCCTGCTCGCGCTCGGACGTCCGGGGGAGGCGGCAGAGTCCGCGATCACCTCCCGGGAGCACTTCACCGAGGCCGGTGATCCGCCCATCGCCGCGCTCGCCTGGTTGCTGTACGCGCACGCGTTGGCCGACCTCGGCGACTACCCCGGTGCGGCGGACGCGTTCGGGGCGGCGCTGGAGCGGTCGACGGACGCCGACGTGACCCTGTCCGCCCAGAATGGCCGAGGGCGGGCGCTGCTTGCCGCCGGCCAGCCCCATCTCGGGGTCGAGCCGCTGGTCGAGGCGGTCGCCGGCTTGGTAGCGGCCGGTGACGACGCCGCGTCGACGTTCGCCAGGCTCGATCTCGCGACCGCCTACCACGGCTCCGGCCAGCCGCTGGACGCCGCGGAGGCGGCCGAGGAGGCGCTGCCCGCTCTGGAGCGCCTCGGTGCGCAGGATGCGGCGGACCGCTGCCGGTACCTGCTGTCGTTGGTCTACCGGGAACTCGACCAGCATGACGAGGCGCTGACGCTGCTCGATCAGCTCGTGACGAATCTCGACGGGTACGACAATCTGGCGGGTCGCGCGCAGATGCACGAGGAGGCGGGGCAGATCCTGTATCACCAGGACCGGGACGCCGCCGCGGCTCGGCGCTTCGGCGCGGCCGCCGAGGGATACCGCGACGCCGGCCTGCCGCTGGACGAGGTACGCGCCCACCGCTGGACGGCGCTCGCGCTGCGCTGGGCCGACCAACTCGACGAAGCGATGGTGACGCTGGACACCGCCTACGAGCGGGCCGAGGGGCTTGCGAGCGACGACCCGGCCGCCACGTGGGAGCGGGCAATGCTCGCCTTCGATGGCGCCCGGGTGCTCATCGGTGCCGAGCGGTTCGAAGACGCGCTGTTGCGGGCGGCGGCCTCCGGTGAAGGGTTTCGATCGATCGGGGCGTTCGGTGACGCGATGCAGGCCGACATTCTCCGCTCTGAGCTGCTCCTTCGGCTCGATCGGCCGGCCGCGGCCGAGCCGGTGCTGCGCGCGGTCCTCGCAACGGCGCCGCGCGAGTCGCCCGCGAGGGAGAATGCGGCCTGGCTGTTGACGGGGGTGTTGGAGACGCTGGGCCGTCACGACGAGGCGACGGCGATGCGCCAGGAGTATGGCCTTGACGAGGCCTAACGATCGTTCAGTTTGGGCTTGACAAACAGTTAGGCTTCACGGATGACCGCCGATCAGCAGGTAGCTCCCGCGGCGCCCCCACGGCGCCGCTCCCGCCGGGAGGAGATCCTGGAGATCGCCGTCGGGCTGTTCGCCACCCGCGGCTACCACGGCGTCTCGATGGACGACATCGGAGCGGCGGCCGGGGTCACCGGGCCGGCGCTCTACCACCACTTCGCCGGCAAGGAAGCGATGCTGGTCGCGGCTTTGATCCCGGTGAGCGAGCAGTTGCTCAGCGGCGGCCGCGAGCGCATCACCGAGCACCAGGGCCAGCCGCGCGCCGCCCTCGCCGCCCTGATCGACTTCCACGTCGACTTCGCGTTGGCCAACCCCGCCGTCATCGCGCTGCACCTGCATGAGCTCGACCGGCTGCCCGAAGAGCCCCGCCGGCAGATCCGGCGGCTACAGCGGCTCTACGTCGAGGAGTGGGTGAGCACTCTCACCACGCTGCGCCCCGAACTGTCCGCGCCAGAGGCGCGCGTGCTCGCGCACGCCGCGTTCGGCTTGATGAACTCCACGCCGTTCCTCGGTGGCGAAGTCGACCGGCACCGCCGGGCGGATCTGTTGCGGGCCTCGGCCCTGGCCGCGCTCCAGGGGTGACAGCTCGGCGGCGCTGGACCACTCTTATGAGCGAACCACCACTCTTATGAGTGAACTACCAACAATTTTGTCCACAGGTCCTAAGAGCCTGCCTCCACAGGTTTGTCCACAGGCATCTGTGGGTGAGTAGCGTGACGACCATTGAGCACACAGGAGGCCGCAGTGATCGGGTCGCTTCTCGTCGCCAACCGTGGAGAGATCGCGCGCCGCGTGATCCGGACCGCGAAGCGGCTCGGTATCCGCACGATCGCGGTGTATTCCGAGGCCGACGCCGCCCTACCCTTCGTCGCCGAAGCCGATGAGGCGGTGCTGTTGGGCCCGGCGAATCCCGCCCAGTCCTACCGCAATGTGGAGGCGATCCTCGCCGCGGCCAAGGCGACCGGGGCCGAGGCGATCCACCCCGGGTACGGCTTCTTGTCGGAAAACGCCGACTTCGCCCGTACCGTCGAATCCAACGGCCTGGTGTGGGTCGGACCCGGTGCCGACGCGATCACCGCGATGGGCGACAAGATCAATGCCCGAAACCTGATGGCTGCCGCCGGCGTGCCTGTCGCGCCGGGGACCACCGACCCGTCGGCCAGCGTCGAGGAGGCCGTCGCGGCCGCCGCGCAGATCGGGTACCCGATCATGGTCAAGGCCGCGGCCGGTGGCGGCGGCATGGGCATGGGCGTCGCGAGCGACGAGGCCGGATTGCGTACGGAGTACGACAAGGTGCGGGCCTTCGCCGAGCGCATGTTCGGTGACGGATCGGTGCTGCTGGAGCGGTACTTCCCGCGGGTGCGCCACGTCGAGGTGCAGATCCTCGGGCTCGCTGACGGCCGGGTCGTGGCGCTCGGCGAGCGGGAGTGTTCGGTCCAGCGGCGCAACCAGAAGGTCGCCGAGGAGTCCCCGTCGCCGGCCGTCACGCCTGAGCTGCGTGAACAACTGCTGGCGGCGGCGGTCCGCGCCGGGGAGGCGGTCGGCTACCGCAACGCCGGCACCGTCGAGTGCCTACTGGATCCGGCGACCGGTGACTTCTTCTTCCTGGAGATGAACACCCGCCTGCAGGTCGAGCACCCGATCACCGAGTGCGTGTACGGCGTCGACCTGGTCGAGGAGCAGTTGCGGGTGGCCTCCGGCCTGCCGCCCACCTTCGACGCCCTGACTCCCAACGGGCACGCGATCGAGTTGCGGATCAACGCCGAGGACCCGAAGCGGTTCCTGCCCGGACCGGGCGCGATCACCACGTGGACCGAGCCGACGGGCGAGGGGGTACGCGTCGACAGCGGGTACGGGCCCGGGACGACCGTCACGCCGTCCTACGACTCGTTGATGGCGAAGCTGATCGTGTGGGGGCCGGACCGGGCCAGCGCTCTCGCCCGCGCCCGCGCCGCGGTGTCCGGGTTCGAGATCGCCGGGCCGAAGTGCAACCTGCCGTTCTTCACCGAGTTGCTGGACAACCCGGAGTTCGTGAGCGGCGACTACGACACCGGCATCGTGGGGCGGATGCGGGGGGCGAAATGAGCGAGATGCCGACAGCGGTCTCGCTCCGGGAGG
>JAOPWA010000376.1 GCA_025965915.1 Dactylosporangium sp.
GATCGTGCTGGAGTTGGCCAACCTGTTGCCGGCCAAGCAGCCCCTCTCGTTCATGGCGCTGGGCCTGCTGCTCGGTCTGGTGCTGGGCGGCAGCCAGGCGTTGAGCCGGTCCCTGTTCAGCCAGCTCATCCCCCACGGTAAGGAAGCCGCGTACTTCGGCATCTACGAGATCTCCGACAAGGGCACCAGCTGGCTGGGGCCGCTGCTGTTCGGGCTGGCCTACCAGCTGACCGGAAGCTACCGGGTGGCGATCATCTCGCTGATCGTGTTCTTCGTCATCGGGTTCGTGGCGCTCGCCGCGGTGCCGATCCGGCGGGCCATCGTCGCGGCCGGCAACATCCCGCCGCGGGTGCTCTAGAATCCACCGGCGGACACGACTACTCGTCGGTAACCGGAGCTGGCAGACTGGCTGCTATGACGCGCTTCGTGCAGACCGGCCCGCAGCTTCCCGACCCGTACACCGGTGATGCGACGCTGCGGTCCTGGCTGGACCGGCTGCTCGGCGCCGACGCCCACGCCGCGGCGGCCCCGACGCTCAAGGCCCTGGCCGCCGACGTCGTCGGCCCGCTGCGCGACGCCCACCACGATGCCGAGTCGCACCCGCCCACGCTGACCCAGTACGACGCCTGGGGCGCGCGCATCGACCGGGTCGAGACCGCCCCGGGCTGGGAGACGCAGCGGCGCGCAGCGGCCCGCTACGGTCTCGTCGGCGCCCGCGACCGCACACTCCAACACGCCCTGCTCCACCTGTACGGCCCCGAGTCGGCGACGTTCACCTGCCCCATCGCGATGGCCGACGGGGCAGCGGCGCTGCTGGCCCACCCCGAGGTCGACCCGGCCGTACGCGACGCCTGGCTGCCCCGCCTCGCCGCGACCGATCCCGACGTGGCGATCACCAGCGGACAGTGGATGACCGAGTCGCAGGGCGGCTCCGACATCTCCCGTACCGGCACGGTCGCGGCGCTCGACGGCGCCGGCACCTGGCGCCTGACCGGCGAGAAATGGTTCTGCTCGGCCATCGACTCGGCCATCGCGATCGCCCTGGCCCGCCCCGAAGGCGCCGCCCCGGGAAGCCGCACGCTCGTGCCGTTCCTGGTCCCCCGCTATGCCGCCGACGACTCACGCCGGTCGGCGCCGGGCATCCTCGTGCACCGGCTCAAAGACAAGCTCGGCACCCGGGCCGTACCCACCGGCGAGGTCGGTCTCGACGGCGCCGCCGCGATCCCGCTCGGCGACCCGGACCAGCCCGGCCTGGCGCGGATGATGACGCTCGTCGTGGTCACCCGCCTGCACAACGCCGCGGCCGCCGCCGGGGGCATGCGCCGGGGACTCGAGTACGCGAAGAGCTACGCCGCCGAACGCATGGTCGCCGGTGGGCTCCTGGCCGGCAATCCACTGCACCGGGCCACCCTCGCCACCCTGGCCGTCGACGCGGCCGGCGCGTTCGCCCTCGCCGCGCACGCCTTCGCGCTGCTGGGCCGGGCAGAACACGGCGACGCCGCCGCCGCCGCCGAGCTGCGTCTCGTCGCGCCGCTGGCCAAGCTCACCACCGGCAAGATCGCCGTTGCCTCGGCCAGCGAGTACCTCGAATGCTTCGGCGGCGCGGGGTACGTGGAGAACACCGGCATACCGCGGCTGCTGCGCGACGCCCAGGTGCTGCCGATCTGGGAAGGCACCACCAACGTGCTGTCGGTCGACGTCCTGCGGGCGCTCAGCAGCGCGAAGCTGCTTCAGATACGCGTGGAGGAGGCGCTAGCCGGCAGCGGCGGGCGACTGCCGGGCGCCCGCGACGCGCTCGCCGCCGGACTGGCCCGGCTCACCGCGCAGGTCGAGGCCGCCACCGCCGAACCCCGCTCACCCGCGGTGCTGGCCACCGCCCGGGGCCTGTCGCTTCGGCTGGGCAACGCCCTCACCGCGGCGCTGCTGTACGAGCATGCCGCCTGGAGCGGCGACGAGGCCGACGAGACCGTGGCGGCACTGTGGACACTGCGCCACGTCGGTGGCGCCGACATCGCCGAGGACGCCTACCGGTACGCCGACGCGCTGGCGGTCTGAATCAGCGGCTCGCCGCACCGCGGCGCTCACCGCCCCGGGACGGTCACTGTCCGGGGGGGCGCTCAGTGTGCTTCGGCGCGATGGGCGGCCAGCACGTCGCCGCCGAAGTCGCTGTCCGGACGGCGTAGCACGGTGTGCGCGTGGTTGGCGTGGTTCTGCGTGTTGTCGTACTCGATGAGCAGGTCCGGCGCCTGGATGCGGTAGTAGTGCCCGAAGCCCGCATCCGCCGGCCCTTCCCACGCGAAGTGCAGTTCGCGGCGGTCGACCCGGGCCGCCTCCTGGTGGGCCAACTCCGGTGGTAGCCGGTCGAGGTACACCGCGACGAGGCGGTCGAGCATGTCCCGCGCTTCGGGTGCGAGCCGGTGCGCCGGCACACCCTGAGGCGTCACCGGTGCGTGCACGCGGGGCTTCTGTGCGCTGGCGATGTCGCGGGGGGCCGTGTCGGCGGTGACCGCCAGCGCGCGCCCCTCCGGTCCCATCGCGGACAGCAGCTCCCGCCCCAACTCCTCCTCCAGCGCGAGGGGACGCACGACGGGACGGCCGGCGTAGCTGACCGTCGCCGGGTCGGCGCCCAGAAACACCGGCGTCGGGTAGACCCGGTCACCGTGGACGGTCATGGTCACCGAGATGTGGTGGCCCTCGAACCGCCACCCCCACGGCTCGCCGCCGGCCGGGTCACCGAACACGATCACCCAGTAGTCGTTGCTGTGGCGGCCCCGCGCCCAGCTCTCCGCCCGATCGAGCACCTCTTCCAGGGAGACGATCGTCATGGCCTGCGCGTACGCGTGGGGGCTCAGCGCCGTGGCGAGCAGCCGGTGCGCGGCTTTACGGCCCGGGCCCGACAGGTCGGCGAAGCTGATCCCCGGCCGGGGTCGCGGCCGGTACTCGATCCAGCGACGCATCCCGTCATCGGAGAACGGGTGGCAGGCCTGGGTCCGTTGCCGCTCGTCGAGGTGACCGACGAACGCTGCCGCGCACCCGCGCATCGCCTCCGACGTGGACTCCGGCATGGGGCTCTCCTCCTCGCCGTGCGAGCACAACCGCATCGGCCACTCTAACGACGCCGGGCCCGGGCCGCCCAGATCGCGTACGTCGGGTCGCGGTCGAGGTTGTGGCGGTCACGGTCGTAGCGGCGGGTGGTACGCGGATCGGCGTGACCCATCGCGTCCTGCACGTCCTCCAGCGGTACGCCCTCGTCGCGGGCCGTCGTGGCGAAGGCGTGCCGCAGCGAGTGCGGCGACAGGTTGGCCCAGGCCGGGATCCCGGCGGTTCGGGCCAGCCGGCGGACCAGCCGGAACACGGCAGGCTGGCCGACGCGGGCGCCGCTGCCGGTGACGAACAGCGGCCCGACGGCGGGGCCGGGGCGCACGGCAAGGTAGGTGTCGAGCACCGCGGCGGTACCCGGGGCGAGAGCCCGCCGGCGGGGCTTACCGCCCTTACCCACGAACCGGATCGTGCGGTGACCGCGTTCCTGGCCGAGGTCGGCGACGTCGAGGCCGACCAGTTCGCCGACGCGCAGCCCGAGGTCGGCCAGCAGGGTGAGCATCGCCCGGTGCCGGGTGGCCTGCGGGCCGTCGTCGGCTTCGGCGGCAGCCAGCAGCGCATCCACCTCGGCCGCGGTCAGTCCCACCGTCGCCGAGTGGTCACGGTCCACCCGCGGCCGGTCGGCACCGGCGACCGGGTTGGCGCCGACAGCCTGTAAACGGGCCAGGAAGTCATACCAGCTCGACAGCCCCGACAGTCGGCGGGCGACCGTCGCCGGCGTCACCGGCCTACCCGAACGGCCGTCTACCGTGGACTCCAGCTCGCGGGCGTACTCGTTGACGTGCAGGAACGACGCCGCGAGGGGGTTGAGGCCGCGGCCGGAGCACCACTGCAGCCAGGCGTTCACGTCGCGCTGGTAGGCCACGCGGGTGTGCGCGGACAATCGCCGGTTGCGCAGCCACGCTGTGGTGAAGTCGACGAGGTCGTCGGTGGTCGCGAGGGTCGCGGCCGGCGACTCGGCACGGATCGGCAGGTTCATGGGTACTGAAATCCTACTGATCGACGACCCCCGCGGGGGCGGGCATCACCGGATCGCCGGGCTGCGACGTTCGACGAGGACGACGTCACGCCAGCGGCCGTGCTGACGGCCGAGGCGTTCTCGGGTGCCCACGACCCGAAACCCGACGGCTCCGTGCACCGCGAGACTCGTGGTGTTCTCCGGGAAGATGCCCGACTGGATCGTCCAGATCCCGGCGGCTTCGGTCGAGTCGATCAGAACACGCAGCAGCGTCTTGCCCAGGCCCCTGCCGCGGGCGTCCGGATGTACGTACACCGAATGTTCCACCACCCCGACGTACACGCCTCGTTGCGACACCGGTGAGCAGGCGACCCAGCCGAGCACGCGACCGTCGGCGTCGACGGCGACGAACCGATGGTCGGGCAGCCGGCTCGCGGCGAACCGCTCCCAGGTCGGTGGTTCGGTCTCGAAGGTCGCCTCACCGCCGTCGATACCCCTCCGGTAGATGTCCAGTACCGCGTCGGCGTGGGCGTCTTCCATCGGCACGATGCGAATCTGTTCAAGCGTTGGCACGCACCTACTGTATTTCCCGCATCACCTGCCTGAACTCGGCCACGGCCACGGGGATGCTCACCCGGGACGCGGCACCCGACCGTCCGCCGGCTGGTAGGGGCGAACGACGCCGTCAGGCGGACATCCGCTCCCGCTGCTGCCCGTACCTCTGGCTGATCATCCGGCCGGCGGCGCTGTCGGCCGGCGGGGTGGTCCGTGCCAGGTGCAGCAGTATGTCGAGGTTGGTCACGTCCGCGCCGTCGATCGACGCCCGGTCCATGATTCCGGCGCTCGCCGCCTCCCGGTAGCCGGGATCTGAGTGGCCGGCCCGCTCAAGGACCGTCATCACCTCGTTGCGGCTGTCCGCCAGGCTGCTGCCCTGCCGGCGCTGGTTGATGACCCGATGGCTGGACTGCGCCGTCCAGGTCGGCGCGGGTCGAGCAGCAGCGGTCGGGCGGGCCGGTGGGGCGGCCGGGATATCCTCGGCCACATCGTCGGCCACCCCCAGGTCGACGATGTGCTTGGCGCACCGGTACTTCTTGTTGGGGTCGGCTCTGGTCTCCATGTGCTTGTGGATCGCCACCCGGTGCCCGATGAGACCCGTGGCCGTTTCCCACAACGCACGGCCGGCGGGCCCGTCGGTGCGGTCGGTGCGGATCATCTCCTCGACCGACTCACCGTCCCTGGTGACGGTGAGGGTCAGCATGGCGCGGGTGCTGGACTGCTCGATCTCCACCGCGGTGAGGATCCCGACGAACACCTGTGAATTCATCAACTCTGCGAGCCGGCGGGTGAGCTCGGCCTTGGGGCCGCTTTCGATCCACAGGTCGATGGCCAGCCCCCGCACCCGCTCCATGTACTGGCCCTGGGTCTCGTCGGCACGCATCGGCCCGACGCCCTGCACGGCGAGGGGCAGCAGGCGCATGGCCAGGTCGGCCGCGTCCCGCGCGATCTGCTCGGGTGACATGTGGGCTCCTATCACGTCCGTTAGTACTGATGTACGAGTGAAGTACACCGTGAGGGTCTGACATTTTTACTCGGGACCGCGTACCTGCCGGACGCCCTCCCGCTGGTGGACATCGAGGTCGTTGATGTGCGGACACGTCACGAGGGCGCGGGCGAGGGTGTAGCTTCACCGCGTGCTCGCCGACATCAAGGGCCTCTCCAGGCACTTCACCGAAGACAGTCTGCGGACCTATCTTCTTGGGCGCTCAAGCCGCAGCGACGACGGTTGCCTGATAGTGCGCGGCTACGGGGCACAGCGCGGGGTCTACCAGAAGGTCGCTGGTCGGGCGTGGGCCCACATCGCCGCGTTCGTGCTGTTCGTCGGCGAATACGACGGTGCGCTCGACGTCGACCACACGTGTGGCGCGAAGGACTGCATCGAACCCACGCACCTTCGACAGGTGACGCACGCGGAGAACTGTCGAACACGTGAGCAGCGACCGCGGTGCCGCAACGGCCACGAACGGGAGATCGACCAGGCGACGGGCCGTTATCGACGCGGCTGCCGGTCGTGCAACAGGGCCGCCCAACGACGATGGCGGCAACGGCAGGCGGAAGAGGTGGGGCAGGCCCGTGCCGCGGCCGGGTGGCGGCACGATTGATCGACAGGCGAAGCGGGGACCGCGTCCGACGCGGTCCCCGCTTCATTTTCCCGGCGTTACACCAGACTGATTCATTACGCACGATAACTGGCATTATCATGCATCGCTTTATCGGATTACCGGTAATAGCAATCCAGTAGGAAGCTCATGGCGGTGGCGACCGGACCACTCCGGCAGGGGGCGTAACCTTCCAGGTCAAGGGGCGTAGGTCACCTCCATCCGGCCTCGCGGGATCAGACCGTGCAACGGCCGGCCGACAGCACTGGCCGCAGCGAGTGAGCCTCAACCTGAGCGCACCGGGAAGCGGTGCTCTGAGTCCGACTGGAGACACGCGGTTTGTCCGAGGAACGCGAACATGCGGAACCCGTCCCCGACCGAGGTCGCCTCAGCCTGCGAGCCGACTGCGAGCGCTGCTTCGGGCTGTGCTGTGTCGCGCCGGCCTTCTCAGCCTCGGCAGACTTCGCGATCGACAAAGACGCCGGGCAGGCCTGTCCCAATCTGCAATCGGACTTCCGCTGCGGCATTCACAAACGCCTCAGGCAGCAGGGCTTTCCGGGTTGCACCGTGTACGACTGCTTCGGCGCGGGGCAGAAGGTCGCCCAAGTCACCTTCGGCGGACAGGACTGGCGGCAGGCCCCGCGAACTGCAGAGCAGATGTTCGAGGTGTTCCCGATCATGCGGCAGCTCCATGAGCTGCTCTGGTATCTGACCGAAGCGCTGACGCTGCAAGCAGCCCGCTCGCTCCATGGCGAACTCAGCCTCGCGTTCGACGAGACCGAACGCCTCACTCACAACAGTCCCGAATTTCTCATGGAACTGGATGTGGCAGCACACCGACGAGACGTCAATGCCCTACTGCTGCGCACGAGCGAACTCGTGCGAGCCGAAGCCCGGCGCCAGAAGAAGGATCGCAGAGGAGCCGACCTCATCGGGGCCGACCTCAGAGGCGCCGACCTGAGAGGCGCCAACTTGAGAGGGGCATACCTCATCGGAGCCGACCTCAGAGGCGCCGACCTGAGAGTGGCTGACCTTATCGGGGCTGACTTCAGAGCTGCTGACCTCAGAGGTGCCGACCTCACAGGGAGTATCTTTCTCACCCAATCCCAGCTCAATGCAGCGAAGGGCGATACCGACACAAAGTTGCCGCCGTCGCTCACTCGCCCGACGCATTGGTCGCCTTCGGGCACGCCAGCGGCCTGATAGGGGTCCGGAATTGGTGAGCTCGCGTATTCAACCGTCGATTCCTGGGTCACGCCAAGCCGGACCAGCCGAGCTCCTTCCGCCCGGAACGATCACTTGGCATGGCACGTGAAGCAGCACGTACGAGCCCGAAGGACAACGACCGGTAAAGGACGACGCCAGATGGCCCACCCGGCCCTGGACCACCCCGACACCCGGCAAGCATGGTCCCGCCAGCGGATGGGCGGCCGCCTCCGGCTGTCCACGAGCCTCCTCGCCATGGCCGCCGGAGTGGCGACAGCCGCCCTGCGACCACCCGCCGGTGTCACCGCCGCGGCGGTTGCGGTCAACGCGGCAGCGTTCATTTTCGCCTTCGTGACATCCGTCGGCCTCTCCCGTCTCAAGCGCGTCCGGCGGGTTCTCGCGGTGTACGCGTGGACGCCTTACGAAGCGAGCACCGTGCCCGACACCGGCAGCCGACACAAGCTCATCACTCTCCTCCTCGCCGACGGTGGCACCACCAAGCGCCTCATCGCCGACTGGGGCGGCGATCCGGACATCGGCGCCGACGGCACACCCGTCTGGTTCGCCGGCGACCCACAGTTCGGCGGCGTCATCGCCCCTCCCGGCGGCGGGCGTCTGCGATACGCGGCCCCGTACTCCGTGCATAAGGAGCGCCAGAAACGGCGCAACGGAAAGTCCACCCAGGACGTCCTCGCCCGCCAGGCGGGCCTGTTGCGGTAGAAAACAAGCCCGCCCGGTGTAGTGGTCTGGCCGAAGTCAGATTCCGAGGCTGTTCGTCATTGGGCTCCGATGACGGCGAGAAACTCCAACTGCTCGACCGCCTGGCTTCCGGGAGGTGCGCTGAAGACGAGGAGC
>JAOPWA010000385.1 GCA_025965915.1 Dactylosporangium sp.
GTGAACAGCAGCCAGGCGGGGATGATCGCCCAGCGTCCGAGCAGGACGATCATCGTGGAGGTCAGCAGTGCGGTCACCGCGATCTGAGCGGCCACCGCGGCCCAGATCTCCAGGAACGGCCCGCGCAACGCGCCGATGATCCAGTCGGTGAGCGCAGTCAGCGCGAGTCCGCCGACGACCGCGAGTATGCCGATGAAGGCCAGCCAGGCGCGCGGCGACAGCTGCGGTTCGTGGGCGCGCAAATTGAACATGATGGAGAACCCGAGGATTGTGGCCGCGAAGGTCACGTAGAACCCGATCACGCCTTGCGGGTCGGTGCGGGGAAGCGGGCGTATGTCGACGGTGTGCAGCGGAGGCGCCGAATTCGGTGCCACCTGCAGCCCCACCTTCTCGACCGCCGTCGTCAGCAGCGCGGCGACCGGGGCGCTGGCGGCGCTGGAGACGAGGAGCAGCGGGGGGTTGGGGCCGAGGATGAGCGCGGCCTTCATGGTCTGTTGGTTCATCGCGGCCTCGGCGGCTGACCTGGAGGGGTACGGGTGGAATTCGAGCGCGCCGTCGGCCGTCTCCTGAAGTGCGTTGATCAAGGCGGGGCGCAGTTCGGGGTTGCCGACGATCCCGGTCGGAATGTGACGAGGCACGGGCCGGCCAAGCGCGACGCTGTACGACGCGACGAACAGCGACGCCAGCAACGTGCCGATGATCACGACGACCTGTCCCGTGCGGTATATCGAGAGGGCGCTGCGCTCAACCACCCATGCCGCATACCCGGGCGGAATCCGAACATGCCGGCGAAGATCGCGAAGCGAGGCGGCGGACGGCCGGGCAGCGGGCGGCGCCGGCATTGCGGCGTAGCACATCCTTTTGACCTGGTATCCAGACAGAGCGGTTATGTGGGCTGTTGATGGGAAGTCTCGCTGATGCGGCGAAACCAGTGTTGAAGGAGACCTCGCGATGTCGACAGTGAAGAGCCCACTTCCCGATGACGCACGCAAGGCGACCGGCACCGCGTTGCAGGGGTCGCTGGTGGACCTCATCGATCTGCATCTGCTCGCCAAGCAGGCGCACTGGAATCTCATCGGCCGGAACTTCCGCCCGATCCATCTGCAGCTCGACGACGTCGTCGACCTGGCGCGCGAGCACGCGGACACGCTGGCCGAGCGGGCGGTGGCGATCGGCGTCAACCCCGACGGCCGGGCCCGCACGGTGGCCGACAGTACGACGGTGCGCCAACTGGACGCCGGCTACCTGCAGGACGACAAGGTCGTGGCCGCGATCACCGATGTCCTGGCCGAGATGGGCAAGCGGTTCCGTGAACGCATCAGGGCCACCGACGAGGCCGATCTGGTGACCCAGGACCTGTTGATCAGCGTTGCGCAGGATCTGGAGAAACAGCACTGGATGTTCGAGGCCCAGCGCTGAGCCGAACGCGATCACGCCGGGAAGAGGTACGCCCTCCTCCTGCTGTGATCGCCAGGATGAAGGCGACGCTGCCGTGACCACTACGGCTCGCCGGCCCACCCCGGCCGACCCGATGCCCACCATGGGGCCCACCGGTCAGACGCAGGCCGCTACAACCCGCAACCTGCCACCGGAACTGGGCGCCGACGCGGTCGCCGTGCTCGACGGTGATTCGTTCATGTACTCCAACGCTGTCGGCGACGTGCCCAGCGGCTCGATCGGTGGACTGGTCCACGCCGACACCCGGTTCCTGAGCCGCTGGGAACTCACGATCAACGACGCCCGGCTACTCGTGCTCGGCGCGGACACGGTCAACTACTACTCCGCGGCGTTCTTCCTCACCAACCCGAATCTGCCCGGTCTGGGGGCGAACACCATCGGGATACGCCGGGAGCGCTTCGTCGGCGACGGCATGCACGAACGCATCGGACTGGAATCCTTCGCCGACGAGCCGGTATCGATCCAACTGCGCCTCGCGGTCGGCACCGACTTCGCGGACCTCTTCGAGATCAAGGACGTCGTACAGGACCGCTCGGCAAAGATCACCCGCGCGCATGCCGCGGACGGCTCGCGACTGGGCTTCTCCTACCGCAACGGATCCTTCGAGGCCAGGACCGAGGTCACGGTCGATCCGCCAGCCAGCCGGCTGGAGGGCGACGACCTCGTGTGGAACATCAAGCTGGAGCGCAACCACGGGTGGCGGTGCGAGCTGAACGTCCCGCTGCACTACGGGCCGATGGACTCGATACCGACACAGCGGCAGTTCGGCGAGGCCTTCCGAGAGTTGGGCGATGACCCGCCCGCCCGCTGGCGGACTAACTTGCCGATCCTGCACACCGACTCCGACCTGCTGCGCGACGTCATCGACAAGTCGATACAGGACATACGCGCCTTGCGGCTGGAGAACCGCCCGGGAGGAGGCCAAACTGTGGTGCTCCCGGCCGCCGGACTGCCGTGGTTTCTCACCCTCTTCGGCCGCGACACGCTGATCACGGCCTACCAGACCTTGGCCTTCGGCCCGAACCTGACGCACGGTGCGCTGCTTAAGCTCGCCGCACACCAGGGGCGCGTGGTCG
>JAOPWA010000659.1 GCA_025965915.1 Dactylosporangium sp.
CGGGTCACGTTCGTTGCCAAGCAGGAATACTTCACCGGGCGCGGCCTCAAGGGCTGGCTGACCAAGATGTTCTTCGTGGGTACCGGGACGATCCCGGTCGACCGGTCGGGGGGCCGGTCGGCTCAGGCGGCGATCGGGACCGGTCTGCGGGTGCTTCGGGAGGGCCACCTCTTCGGTATCTACCCCGAGGGCACCCGGTCGCCCGACGGTCGGCTCTACCGCGGTAAGACGGGGGTGGCGCGGCTCGCACTGGAGAGCGGCGCTCCGGTCATCCCGGTGGTGATGCTCAACGCCGATGAGATCCAGCCACCCGGCAAGCTCCTTCCGAAGATCAAGCGGGTGCGGATCCGGTTCGGCCCGCCGATGGACTTTTCGCGGTATCAGGGGATGGCGGGCGACCGGTTCATCGAGCGGGCCGTGACCGACGAAATCATGTACGAGCTGATGGAGCTGTCCGGCCGCGAGTACATCGACGTGTACGCCCAGAAGGTGAAGGCGGGCCAGTCCAAGTCCCCGAAGTCGGAGCCGGCGGAGCCGCCGGCGGCCATCGCCGTCTGACGGTCAGCCCAGCCGCACGCCGCCCGGCTCCGGCTCATCCAGGCCCGCCAGGCGCAGCAGCCCCGGGGCCTGGTTTCGGTCGGCGAACGCCATCACCTCCTGGCGTACCGACTTGCTCCGGTCGTCGTCGCCGAGGTGGCGCAGCGACCGGGCGGCGGCCGCGACAGACAGCATCCGGTCGGTCGCGTGGTGCATCTCCGCGTACAGGTCCGCCGCCGCCAGGTGAAGGTCGCCCGCCCGGCCGTGATCGCCGTCGGCCGCCGCGATGCCGCCCGCGATGGTCCGCGTCGCCGCCTCCACCCACGGCGTACGGTGCGGGACCTCACTCAGCATCTCCCGCAGCCGGGTCGAAGCCGCCCGCCCGGCGATCGCGGCCGCGTGCGAAGCCGCGTCCACCCACTCGCCGCTGGCCAGCGCGCGGACCGCCTCCCACGAGCCAACCAGCTCCGAGAGCAGTTCGGTGGCGTCGCCGTCGCGCCCCTGCAGAGCGCGGCAGAGGGCGACGGTGGCCAGCGCCGTCCATTCGAGCCGGTAGAAGCCGCTGCGGCGACCGGCCGCGAGGACGGCGTCGATCTCGTCGGGGTCGGCGCACCCGACGTCCTCGCCCCGCATGATCCGAACCTGCGCGCAGAGCCCGCGCAGTTGCAGGTCCCACTCGCCGCCCGTGGTGGCCAGGTCGGCCTCGGCGGCGAGCATCTTGTCCCACTCGCCGTCGACGTGGGCTCGCATCGCCTCGTACGAGTAGCCGGTCGCCAGGTTGTGCCCGCCGGGCATCCCGAGGCGCACCTCTTCCAGCAGCGCGAGCGAGCCGGTGTAGTCGCCCTCCTCGCGCAGCGCATACGACAGGTTCTGGATGGCCCGGCGCAGTGCGAGCAGGTGCTGGCTGCGGCACAGCTCGGTGACGGCCTGCAGTTCGGCCAGCCCGCCGCGGTCGCCCGCCTTGTAGCGGGCGGTTGCCACGGTCACCCGGGCATTCGCGGCCACCTCGACCAGACCGAGCCGTTCGGCGATGTCGGCGGCCAGACCCGCCGAGGCCACCGCCGGATCGTGCTCGTGGTTGAGCATGTGCAGCCGGCCCAGCTCGGCGAACGCGTCGGCCTTCTCCGGGGTGTCCGGTAGCGCGTGGAACAGGTCGACCGCGCGGTACAGGCAGGCCAGCGCCGCCGGCCGGTCGGCCCGCAGCCACGCGGCCTGCCCGAGCAGGGTCCAGGCGCGGGCCGCATGAGCCCGGTCGCCGGCCGTGAACAGCTCCCCGGCCAGTACCCGAAGCTGATCCTCACCGCCACCGGTGAGGAACGCGTCCCGGTCGGCGTAGAAGGAGATCTCGGTGGCGAGCAGTTCGAGGCCCAGCCGCTCGAGGGTCTGCGCCGGGTCGGTCGCGTCGGCGTCGAACAGCGCGAGCGCCCGCCGGACATGGGCCGCCGCCGTCTCGTGCACCTGGAGCGCGTACGCCCGGCGGGCGGCCCGGTGCAGCGAGTCGCGGGCGGCGGGAGCGTACCGGCGGGCGTCCAGGCCGAGGGTACGGGCGATCTCGTGCGCGGTGAACCGGTGGTGGGCGAGCACCTCGGCGAGGTCGGTGGCCCGGTCGCTGGCCACGCGATCGAGCCACGCGGCAGTCCGCTCGTGGCGGGCGACCCGCTCGGTACGCGGTAGCCGCTGGTAGCAGACGTCACGTACGAGCACGTGGCCGAAGCGGTACTCCGGCTGGCCCGCCATCGTCGACGTGGGCTGTTCGTGGATGAGATCGCGCTGCTCCAGCCGCCGCAGCGTCCGGTCGACCACGTCGGCCGGCTGGCCGAGTGCCGCCGCGACCGCGCCCGACCAGAACTGCATGCCGACCACGGCGGCCGCCTGTAGCACGGTCCGGTCGGCCGCCTCCAGCAGGTCGACCCGGTTGGCGATGACGGCGTGCACGCTGTCGGGCATAGGCAGCCCGTCGGGCAGGCTGAGCGCCTCGGCCGGGCGCAGCCGGCCCTGCTCGATGAGCATCCGGGTGTACTCGTGGGCATAGAGCGGATTGCCGTCGGCCAACTCGACCAGGGGGTCGAACATCTCGGCCGGGAACGCCGCCTCGCCCAGCAGGTGGGCGTACATCTTGGCGATCTCGGGTCGGCGCAGCGGCGGCAGCGCGATCGTCAGTGAACCGGAGATCGTGCCGGCCCAGGTGGGGTTGCGCTCGGCCAGTTCGGGACGGGCCGTGCACAGCAGCATCAGCGGTACGTCGCGCGCCGAGGCGCCGAGTAGCTCGACGAAGCGCAGCATCTTCTCGTCGGCCCAGTGCAGGTCTTCGAAGACGAGTACGGTCGGCCGGCGCGACGCGAGCGCGACGATGAACCGCCGCCACGCTGACTCGGCCTCGTCGGCGGCGAGGGTGGATCCGCGCAAGCCGACAAGGGGGCTCAACGCGTCCGACAGGCGCGCTACCTCGGCCGGGTCGACGAGGTCGCGCAGGGCCCGGTCGAGCCGCTCGCGGGCGACCTCGGCGCTGTCGGTGTCGAGGATGCCGGCCTCGGCCTTGACGATGTCGGCCAGTGCCGCGTAGGTGACGTTCTCCCCGAACGGCGGGCAGCGCCCGGTCCGCCATGCGATCGACGCGTCGAGGAGTTGTTCGCTGTGCTGGTAGAGCTCACGGACCAGCCGGCTCTTGCCGATGCCGGCGCGCCCCAGGACGCTCACGAGCTGCGGAACCCTGTCCTGCAGCGCCCGGTGCAGGGCGTTGACCAGCAGCCCCAACTCGTGCGTACGGATGACCAGCGGGGCGCCGTCGGCCTCGCGGACGGGGTGGGTTCGTTGCAGCGGCGCGACCGCGAGCCACACGTCGGTGGGCGACGACCGTCCCCGCAGGGTCACCGGCGCCTGCTCGTCGAACCGGACGGTCGACTTGGTGGCGGCGTACGTCGTGCCGCACACGACGACACCGCCGGGCGGCGCGACCGACTGCAGCCGGGATGCGGTGGTGACCACGTCACCGGCCACGATCGCCTGGCCGCCGTTACGGGCGGCCGCGACATCGACGAGCGCCTCCCCGGTCGCGATGCCCACCCGGAATCGCCCCACGAACGCACCCGGGCGGGTCGGGCCGCTGTTCTCGCCGGTGTCGTCGGGGGCGTACCGGGCCAGGACCCGCTGCAGCTCCAAGCCCGCGCGCACGCAGCGCACCGCGTCGGTCTCGGTCGCCACCGGCGCGCCGAACAGCGCCATCACCGCGTCGCCGATGTACTTCTCGACCACGCCGCCGTACCGGCTGATGACCCGGCGGGCGGCCGTGAAGAAACCCTGCTGCATCTCGCGGACCAGCTCCGGGTCGGACTGCTCCACGTACGGGGTGAAGTCGATCAGATCGACGAACAGCACGCTGATGCGTCGGCGGTCCTCGCTGGACGCGGCACCCGCGATGGGAGCCCGGTGGTCGAGCGGGGTGCCGCAACCGGTGCAGAAGGCGACATCGGTGGCGAGCGCCCGACCGCACTCGGGGCAGGTGAGGGTCAGTTCAGTGCCGCAGCCGCCGCAGAACCTGTCGGCGGCGGCGGCTGGACGTGCACAGCGCGAGCACGAGGTGGCGATGATGCCTCTCCTTCGGTCTGACGCTTGAGTATCCTCACACGCCGCCGTAACGACCAAGCAGGCGTTTCGGCCCGGGGGCAGGTGTACGGAACAAGACAGCCCCATCCACCTATGCGGGTCTAGAGTTCGAGCCGAATTGGCGAGCGACTCGGTGGGAGTTTCCAATGGTCTATGTACAGCTTGCTCGAGAGTGGACGGACGGCGGGGGAGCGGCACACGCCGTCGGTGACATGGTCGACGTCGATGCCGTCACACTGGCGCAGCTCGAGGCCGACGGCGTTGTCGCGTCGACGGAAAAGAGCGGTGCGACGGTGCCGACGGGGTGGGCCGGCGAGACGGGTGCGGACCCGGCGTGGGCGGGGGAGACCGGAGTCCAGCCTTAGACGGGTACGACCACGGCCGTGGCCTTCCGCATGGCGGGAGTCCACGGCCGTAGTCGTATTTCTGACCAGCGGGAGAGGCGGGTGGCGCGGGAGGAGAGGCGGGTGCTCAGCGGTCGCTCATGCCGGCCCGACGTCGGAGCGCTCCGACGTCGGTCACCACGATGCGTCGGCCCTCGGTGCGCAGCCAGCCACGGGTGGCGAAGGAGCCGATAGCCTGGTTGACGCTCTGGCGGGAACCGCCGGCCATCTCGGCCAACTGGCTCTGGTTCAGCTCGATCGTGACCATCGTCGCCTGGGTGTCGCCGGCCAGGCGCACCAATGTCTTGGCCACCCGGCCGGGCAGGTCGAGGAACACGTGGTCGGTGTTCTGCTCGGTCAGTCGCCGGATCAGGCCACCCAGGGAGCGCATCACCGCGTCGAGGATGCGTGGGTTGGCGTGCACCAGTTCCAGGAACGCGCCGCGGGACAGCGCGAGGGCCTGGCAGTCCTCGATCGCCTCGGCCGAGGCCGACCGTGGTGAACCGTCCAACAGCGACACTTCGCCGAGCACGTCCGGTGGCCGGACCACTGTGAGCACGGCCCGCTCGCCCGTTGGTGCGGTGCGGAACACCATGACCGCACCGCGTTTGAGCACGATGACCGACTCGCCAGGATCATTCTCGACGAACAGCAGTTGACCCTTGCGGTAGGTCCGCGGCACGGCGGCGGCGATGACACGCTGGCGCACCTCCGGCTCGAGCGCCGTGAACATCTCCACTCCGGTCAACGCGTCGCCGGGATCCGGCAGCCGAACCTCCACGGTCCAACCCCTCCCCGGAAACAATCTGAACGGTTACCCCAGATCATGGCGTCTCGAATGTGCTGTGTACACCCCTGGAGCCGGCCGTCCGATTCTGGACCGTCGCAGGTTAGCCGCTCTCGGGGCTGACAGCGAGGGGGGCTGTGCCGGCGGTCAGGATCCATTGCACAAACGAGCGACGGGGGCCGCCACCACCGCGATCGGCGCCACGGTGGAGGATGGGCTGCGATGCCGTACCGCTACTTCTACGACTGCGAGTTCATCGAGGACGGGCGCCTGATCGACCTCGTGTCCATCGGCGTGGTCGACGAGCGTGGCCGGGAGTTCTACGCCGTGTCCACCGAGTTCGACGACTCCAGGGCCATCCCCTGGGTGCGTCGCAACGTGCTCGACAAGCTGCCCTCGCCGGCCGACCGGGCGTGGCGCTCGCGCGAGCGGATCCGCGACGACCTCTACGACTTCCTGACCGAGCCGCTGCGCACCGGAGAGGCCGACGAGATCGAACTCTGGGCCTGGTACGCGGCGTACGACCACGTGGCGCTGGCTCAGTTGTGGGGGCCGATGCCGGCCCTGCCCCGCGAGATCCCGCGCTTCACCAAGGATCTGCGGCAGTTGTGGGACGACCACGGCCAACCGCCGCTGCCGACCATGGCCGGCCGCCACGACGCGTTGGTCGACGCCCGGCACAACCTTGCCCGGTGGCAGGCGATGGGCCCACTGGGCCGAGGTGGCGGGTA
>JAOPWA010000396.1 GCA_025965915.1 Dactylosporangium sp.
ACCCGCGCCGGCCGCCGGTGGCCCGCCTGCCCCGGCCGGTCTCGGCCCGGGGTGGGCCGCGCAGCTCGCCGGGCATGCCCAGGTCGTGATCGCCTCCGGCACGGACTCGAACTCGCCGCACGCTGCCGTGACCGAATGGCAACGCGGTCCCGGCGGCTGGGTGCAGCTCGGCGAGTGGAGCGCCTGGAACGGCAGCGCCGGTTGGACCACCACACCGGCCGAGGGCCGTCCGCAGAGCCCGGTCGGCGTGTTCGGTCTGACCGACGCCGGCGGCTACGCGCCCAACCCCGGCTCGAGTCTGCCCTACGACCACAGTCGCAGCAGTTACTCGCTCATCTTCAACGGTGTGCGGGCGTTCAATCACGTCATTGCCATCAACTACAACCGCGTCTCCGGCGCCGCGCCGGCCAACCAGACCCGTCCGATGGGCTACGCCGCCGGCGGCGGATTCTGGATCCACACCCAGCACAACTCCGGCACCAACGGCTGCATCGGCATTCCCGACACCGGCGTGGTCCAGCTGCAGAAGACCCTCGACCCGGCCGCGAAGCCAGTCATCGTGATGGGCCCCGCCACGGTGCTCGCCCACTAACGCTCGCGGGACCCGAGCACGTAGAGGCGCTTGAGTAAGACGGTGTCGACGGTGAAGAAGTCGCAGGCCAGGATCGTGTGGGTCTGAGTAGAGAGGAACTGCCGCCAGGCCGGCCCGGCCGCGGATGCGGGTACGTCCACCGCCGGGCGGCCAGCTCACGATGCCACCGCAGCAAGGTGGCCGGGGTGACGAAGAAGACCGACCAGCGGGGGCGGGACAGCAGCAGTGACAGCACCGCCAGCACCACCCGGTCGGCCGGTTGGAGATCGGGACGGGTCACCTGGCGGCGCAGCACCGCCACCTGATGCCGTAACACCAGAATCTCTACATCCTTGGCCCCACCGTCGCGGGCGATCTGGGACAACATCTGCAGGACCTGGCGCAGCAGCAGGTACACCAACGACGCGCTCATAGCGACGAGCATGCCGGTTACATCGGGCTCAAGCTCGCGCAGAACCGCACTTCAGATGGCCGAGCCGAGTATTCGAGCCCCACAGGTACTTGCGCTACGGCTTGTCGTACCGGGACGTGGAGGAGTTGCTGGTCGAGCGCCGCGTCGAGGTCGACCATATGACGGTATTTCGCTGGGTGCAGCGTCTCACCAAGGACCAGGGAGACCTCGCCCCCTCCCCGTAGTTACGAGCTGCTAGGCACAACCAGCGTCTCGCCCCGCAGCGGCGGCACGAGCGGGGACGGCGCCCGCAACTTCGACGCCTGCTCATAGTCGTACGCATACCCGAGCAGCTGGCCGTCGCTGTATGGCCTGCCCATGAACGAGATCGTCATCGGCAGCCCCTGCGAGCCGATGCCCATAGGCACGACGATGCCGGGGAAGCCGACCGAGCTGTAGCCGGCGAAGATCGACGGCTGCGGACGCGTGGACGGCACGAACGTGGGGTCGTTGATGCTGAACGCCGGATTGCTGATCGGGGACGCGAAGCTGGTCTGGTACGGGAACACCATCGCGTCGAGGTCGTACTGGTTGAACATCGCGAGCTTCAGCCGGGTCGCCTCCGGGAGGACGGTGTCGATCAGGTGCTTGTACGCGGGCATGTCGGTCGAGGTGGACAGCGAGCGCTTCAGCAGGTCGAGAACGCTGTTCTCCACCGGTAGCGGCGACTTGTTGACCTCGGTCTCGTAGATGTGGATGAACTCCTGTACGGTCTTCGGGACCTTCGGGCCGAGCGTCGCTAGGTACTGCTCCCAGTCGGCCTTGAACCGGTAGTCGGCGATCGTCCTGATGTTCCGTCCGCCGTTGGTGACGTAGAAGTCCAGGAACGTGGGATCAATGGTGATGTCGACGATCTCGGCGCCGAGTGCCCGCATCGTGTCTAGCGCCTTCGCCGCGAGCGCGTCGATCTCCGGGTCCCCTCCGAAGAAATCGCGCACGGCGCCGAGCCGGACGCCCTTGAGTGAACCCTTCTTGAGGTACTTGGTGTAGTCGAGCCGGCCCTGCGCCGCCTTCTTCCGCAACGGTTGCGGGTAGTTCTTGTAGACCTCGACGCTGAGTGGGTCGGCCGGGTCCTCCCCAGCGACCGCGTTGAGCATCAGCGCCGCATCGGTGACCGTACGTGCCATCGGGCCCGCGGTGTCGAAGTTGAGGTTCTTCGGCGCGATGCCGTCGCGGCTGATGAGTCCGGTGGTCGGCCGCAGCCCTACGATGCCGTTATATGACGCAGGCCCCCGGACGGAGGTGCTGGTGTCGGTACCGATCGCCAGCACGGCGAGGTTGGCGGCCAGCGCCGCACCCGGGCCCGCGCTCGATCCGCCCGTGTTGCGCTTGAGGTGGTACGGGTTGGTGACCTGCCCGTCGATCGTGTTGTAGCTGCCGCCCGCGAACTCGCCCATCGACGCCTTGCCGAGGATGAGCGCGCCCTTGCGGCGCAGCGCGTCGGCGATGAACGCGTCGTTGGGCGGGATCGAGTTCTTGAGGATCACCGAGCCGTTGCTCGTAGGCATGTCATAGGTGTCGACGTTGTCCTTCAGCAATACGGGGATGCCGTGCAGCGGGCTCCGTGGTCCGTGCCGCTGCCGCTCCCGGTCGAGTTCCGCCGCGAGGCGCAGTGCGTCGGGGTTGATCGTCGTGATCGAGTTCAGTCGGATGCCGGCATCCTCGTAGGCGGCGATCCGCGCGAGGTAGAGCTCGGTGAGCTTCACGCACGTCAACACGCCGGAGTCGAACGCCGCCGCGATGTCGGCGATCGTCGCCTCCTCGAGTTTGAAGCTGCGTTCGCGGGTCCGCGGCTCGGACGTGTCCTCCGCGAAGGCCGGGGTTGTCGCCCCACCCACGATGCCCAGCGCGCTGACCGCGCCCACAGCACCCATGAAGCTACGCCTGCTCAGTGGGCTCACGTTCACCGATCCTCGGTCAGCGTCACCCGTACCGGCCGTCTGTGCCGGTACGAGATGATCGTGGTTGTCGAAACGGTATGGGCGTTGCGTTACGCCCCCGTGAAGATCTCGTATCTGAGGTGTACCAAGGATCTTGGCATATATGGCTCTGTAGCCCGCCAAGAGTCGTGTGAGGACTCCAGCTGCTAGAGAACCTCTTGACAGCTTTGTATCCGGGATACGCAGGTGCGACACGCCGGCCAGGTGCAGCAGCCGGCGGATCGCCTCGTAGCCGGCGGCGGCTGAGGAGGCGGCGATGACGACGAGCGCAACGCCGTCGGCTATGTGCTGGGCGTGCCGTGCTCGTTCCAGGTAACGCTGGGCTCACACGTCACGATGCGCGTCGACGCCGCCCTCAAGATGCTCAGCCGCCGCGCATGGCAGGTCGTCTCCTGTGGACCGGGACCCAAAGGCGAACGCCGCTACGCCTGGGCGTGGCTGGCCACCTCCAGCCCTCACCATTTCCTGCTGATCCGCCGCAGCCTCGCCAAGCCCACCGAGGCGGCGTACTTCTTCTGCTTCGTTCCCGAGCACACCCCGACCACCCTCGGTGTGCTGGTCGCGGTGTGCGGCCGCCGTTGGACCGTGGAGGAAGACCACGAGTTCGGCAAGGACCAGTTCGGCTTCGACCAGTCCCAGGCCCGCCTCTACACGCCGATCATGCGGCACATCACCCTGGTCATGGCCGCCCTGGCCATCTGCGCGGTCACCGCCGCTGCGGCCCGCGCCGACACCGACTCACCACCAACGCCCACCAGCCCGAACCAGCCACCACCCGCTGATCCCGAATCGATGGTCATCGTGGCGACGGCGACACCAATATCGCGCCCAGATCAGCCACTACCAGCGAAGACTCCGCGAACGCCAAGTGCTGCTGGAGTAGTACTAGGTGGTAAGTGGATGGTGACAGGCGACGGCGTGCGGCCCGCCGCGCAATGCCAGCGCAGGCTCTTCGCGCGCACAGAGTTCGGTGGCCAGCGGGCAGCGGGTGCGGAAGCGGCACCCGCTGGGCGGGTCGATCGCCGAGGCGATCTCGCCCGGCAGGCCGGCCTTCTGCTTCCGGGTCCGCAGCCTCGGGTCGGGAATCGGCACGGAGGCGATCAGGCCCGCGGTATACGGATGCCTCGGTGCGGTGTAGACCTCAGCGCTTGATCCGAGTTCCACCAGCTTGCCCAGGTACATGACGCCGATGCGGTCCGACATGTAGCGGAGCAGGGACAGGTCATGCGAGATCACCACGTAGGTGAGGGAGTAGGCCACCTGTAGCGAGCGCATCAGGTTGAGGATCTGCGCCTGGATGGAGACGTCGAGCGCGGAGACCGGTTCGTCGGCGACCACCACCTTTGGCCGTAGGACGAGTGCGCGGGCCATCGCGATCCGCTGGCGCTGGCCGCCGGAGAACTCGGAGGCGCGCCGACCGGCCCCCGTCTGCGGCAGTCCGACGGCGTCTATCAGCTCCATAACCTTGGCCCGCCGTTCGCTTCGGCTGCCGATGTGCTGCACAGCGAGCGGCTCGGCGATGAGGTCGGCAACGCTCATCCGCGGGTCGAGCGCGGCAGCGGAGTCCTGGAACATCAGCTGCAGGTTGCCGCTGCGGGTCCGTCGGCCCGCGCGGCCGAGTCGATTGATGTCCTGTCCCTCGAACCGGACCACGCCACTGGTGGGCTGCTCGAGACCGATGAGCATCCGCCCGAGCGTCGTCTTACCCGAGCCGGACTCGCCGGCGATCCCGAGCGTCTCGCCCTCGAAGACGTCGAGGCTGACTTTGGAGACCGCGTGCAGCTCGCGCCGTGGCTTGAACGGTTCAGGATTCTTGATCCAGAAACGCTTCTCGACCGCGTCGAGTGTCACCAGGGTCCGGACTGTACCGCCGCTTGCACGCGCGTCCTCCGCGGCCAGCACGGTGTAAAGCTGCTCGTCCACGTCGCCGGCGACGTCCGTCGGTCGGGGGTGGAAGCAGGAGTGGGTGTGGCCGGGTGCCACCTGCACCGACTCGGGGTTTTTGGTCCGGCAGTCCTCGCTGGCGGAGCGGCACCGGGGCGCGAAGCGACACATCGGAGGCAGATCGATCAGCTGCGGGGGCATCCCCGGGATCGACGCCAGCTCACGGCGCGAGTCCAGATCCATCGTCGGCATCGATTCGAACAGCGCCTGGGTGTAGCGGTGGCGGGGAGCCGCGAACAGTTCGCCGGTCGGCGCCTCCTCGACGATGCGGCCGCCGTACATGACCGCCACTCTGTCGGCATGCCCGGCGATCACGCCCAGGTCATGAGTGACCAGGATGATGCCCATGCCCAATCGGGTCTTCAGGTCGTCGAGCAACTCGAGGATCTGAGCCTGGATGGAGACGTCGAGTGCGGTGGTGGGTTCGTCGGCGATCAGCAGCCGTGGTTCGCACAGCAGCGCGATGGCGATCATGGCCCGCTGGCGCATCCCGCCGGACAGCTGGTGCGGGTAGTCCCGAAGGCGCTCCTTCGGCCGGGGCATCCGAACCAACGACAGCACCTCTTCGGCTCGACGGTTGGCTTCCGCGACCGAGGTCCCTGGCCGGTGGATGCGGTACGCCTCGCGCAGCTGGCTGCCGATTGTGCGAGTGGGGTTGAGCGACGTCATCGGATCCTGGAAGACGGCGGCGATGTCGTTGCCGCGCAGCCGCCGGAGCTCCGCCTGGCTCATGGTTGTCAGCTCCTGGCCGGCGAACTCGATGGAGCCGCCGACAATGGAGCCGCCGGGAGGCAGCAGCTGAAGCACCGACATCCCGGTCATCGTCTTGCCCGAGCCGGACTCGCCCACGATTCCCACGGTTTCGCCGGCCTGTACGAAGAACGTGACGCCGTCCACGGGGCGAACCACGCCATTCGCGGTGCGGATCTCAACTTGTAGATCGCGGATATTGAGCACGGTCTCGCCATGCTGGGAGAGCAACGAGGGCGTGGCGGTGGTGGCGGAAGTCGCGGTCATGCTTTCTCCTCGCGTGCCGTCGTAGGGCCGGATGCCTCGGCAGATCGGGGATCGATGATCGGGTCCGATCCCGCGACCGCAGGGCCGGGCAGGCTGGTTCGAAGGCCGCCGAAAGGCCGGAATCTTGTCAGCGTGCGTCGCCCGCTCGGGTCCAGCAGCGTCATCACCCAGTCACCGGCGAAGTTGGCGACCAGGATCGTGACCGTGATCGCCAGGCCGGGGAAGGTGGACAGCCACCATGCGGTGGAGAGGCTGGTGGCGCCGGCGGCGAGGTCACTGCCCCAGTCGGGGTTTGGCAACTGCACGCCGAGGCCCAGGAAGCTCAGAGTGGTGGCGGTCAGAACGGCCCAGCCGACGGCACTGCTCACCATCACCACGACCTCGGTGACGAGGTTGGGTAGCAGGTGGCCAACCGCTGTTCGCAGCTGGCTGGAGCCGAACATCTTGGCGGCCTGGATGTAGTCGGTCGAACGCAGCCTGCGGACCGAGGCCTCCACGACCCGGGCGAACCCGGGGGTGTAGGCGACACCCAACGCCAGAATGATGCTCTTCACCCCGGCACCGATGGTGGCGATCAGGATGAGCGCGATCAGTAACACCGGAAGGGCGAGCAGAACGTCGACGATCCGCATCAGAGCGATGCTGACCGCCCGCGGAGCCATGCCCGCGCTCAGGCCAAGGGCGACGCCGGCGAGGGTGGCGAGCAGTACGCCGCCCAGGCTGGCGGCCAGCACTGGCTGGGCACCGAAGATCACGCGGCTGTAGACGTCACGTCCGAGCTGATCAGTGCCGAACAGATGTGACCCACTCGGCGGTGCCATCGAGTTGTCGCTGTTGTCCAACGGGCTCGCATGCGCCAGCAGTTCGGGACGCACGAGCAGGACCAGGAACGCGAGCAGGAGGATCACCATGACAGCCGACGTCGCCCTCCGGCCGTAGCGGTTGCGAGTGCCGCCCAGGGCGGAGCGGCCGGCTCGAGCGATGGCGAGTGTGGTCATGAGAAGCCTCCTGGGTGCGGGCGTGCTGCGGTGTCACGCCGATGCCGTGGCCAGTTGGGTGCGCGGGTCGATGGTGCGGACAACGAGATCGACCACCAGGTTGATGAGGATGTAGCTGAGGCCGACGAGCACGATGGCTCCCTGCACCACGGGGATGTTCTTCGTGGTGATCGACGCGGCCAGGAAGCTGCCCACGCCGGCGCGGCCAAAGATGACCTCGGTTATGGCGGCGCCGGTGAGGATGTTGCCGAACTGCAGGCCGATCATCGTGACGGCGGGGATCGAGGAGTTGCGGAAGACATGGGCCAGCAGCACCCGCAGCTCCGAGCAGCCCCGAGCCCGCGCCGACTTCACGTAGTCACTGCGGTACTCGTCGATCACCCGTCCCCGGATCAGCCGGGTGAGAATCGCGGCGTACCCCCAGCCGAGGGAGATGGCGGGCAGGACCAGTCCCGCCGGCGTGCCGTTGTCGATGGCCGGCAGCCAGTTGAGGTGGAACGCGAAGGCCAGCACCAGCAGCAGGGCGAGGAAGAAGTACGGGACCGCGACACCCATGAAGGACACGAACCGCGCGACGTTGTCCAGCGCGGAGTTGGGGCGGATGCCGGCGACCAACCCGAGCGGAATGCCGATCACGACGGCCACGGCCATCGCCGTACCGGTCAAGGCGAGCGTGCTCGGGGTTCGGGAGACGAGCTCGTGTGCCACGGAGTTGTGCGTGACGTAGGAGGTTCCCAGGTTGCCGTGCAGCAGCTCGCCGAGGAAGCTCAGGTACTGTTGCCACAACGGCTGCGTGAGACCGAGCTGGTTGCGCAGTTCGCCGATCTGCTCGGGGCTCGCATTCGAGCCGAACAGCATGGCCTGTGCCGGGTCTCCCGGGACGAGGTGGATCAACAGGAACGCGATGATCGTGACCCCGATGACCACGGGTATCGAGGCAAGCAGGCGGCGGAGTACGAACGACATGCCGGCTTTCTAACCCGGCATTGTCACGACCAGATTTCCAGCCGTTCCGCAGCTGCGGATTTCGAGCGGGTCCGAACTGCTCCCGGCGCGCTCGGTTTGGCGGATCTCTTCAGCGGTTCTGTGCCGGGTGGGGCGCGGGGCTCGCCGAGTGCTCTAGCTTGTCGTCCCAGATGTTGATGGGTACAACCCCGATGGCACGGCCGTGGGTATCGAGCAGACGGCCCATGCGTTTCACGGTCCGGAGTACGACGAGCCGATCGATGATGCGGACCTGCGGGAGCCGGTTTGCGATGGCCAGCTCGAGCCGATGCACCTCTTCAACGGTGCGTAGCCAGGCGCACAGCAGCAGGCTGGGGGCTGACGACACCGTGGCGCACAGGCGCACCTGCCGAATCTGCGAGATCGTCCGAGCGGTCACCGGCAGCCCGTCGACAGGTGCGTCGGCCCAGAGGTAGACCTGCACCGGCGACCTTGACAGCTCGGCGGCCAGGTCCGTGCGGGGGAGGAGCATTCCGCTACGCAACAAGTTGTCGACATGCCGCCGCACAGTTGTGGGGCTGAGACCCGTCGCGGCAGCGAGTTCGGCGTACGAGGCTCGTCCGTTGACCGTAAGCAGTCCCGCGATGCGCTGCATGTCCGGGGTCATGGATATGGCCTCGTCGGCTCGATCCATCTCAGGTTTGAGCCGCGATCGTTCGAGCACGCGGATCGCATCTTCCGGGAGCTCCACGAGACGCCACGCGGATCCCTCGGTGTAGATCTTGGTGGCGATCCGCGCCCTGGTCTTGAGCACGCTCTCCATCGCGCCCAGGTGGTCCAGCAGGTAGTGCGACAGCGTAAGCAGATTCGCCGCCGCGATGGTGAGCATGATGTCCGCGGTGCCCGTGATGATTTCGACCGTCACGACAAGCTCGTGCCGCGCGAGTTCGGCTGCGACCTCGATCCGCTTGCCCGGCAGGCAGTCGACTTCGACATAGGCCACGCACTGCTCGGCGCGCCGGCTCATTCCGGGTGCCGCCGTCACCCAGGCGACGCCGCTCGCGCTGACCCGCTGCCAGCGGCGCGCGGCCGTGATGCCGCTGATTCCGAGGGCCTCGCCGATGTCGGTCCAGGTTGCTCGCGGGCCGACCTGAAGGGCTCCGATGAGCTCGCTGTCGTCAGGATTGAGAATGGTGGATTCCTTCATCAAATCGCCGATCTTGAAGGAAATCAAGCAGGAAACCAAGTCGTAACGGACGTGATCTTAGCTTGGGGCCACCTCCAGCGAGCAAGGGGAACTGCATGACGACCAGCGCCACACTGCGTTCGGATGTCGCGGAACTGGCCCCGGAGATGATCGATCTCCGGCACCGTCTGCACCGCCATCCGGAGATCGGGCTGCAGCTGCCCAGGACCCAGGAGACGCTGCTGGAGGCGCTCGGGGACCTCGGTCTGGAGATCACGCTCGGCCAGAGCATCACCTCGATCACCGGCGTACTCCGTGGCGGGCGCAGCACCGGTACCGCCGTCCTGCTGCGGGCCGACATGGACGCCCTGCCGGTCCAGGAGCGCAGCGGTGAGCCTTTCAGCAGCGTGATCGACGGCGTGATGCACGCGTGCGGTCACGACCTGCACATGGCCATGCTCGTCGGCGCTGCCCGGCTACTCACCGAGCAACGCGACTCGCTCGCCGGCGACGTCGTGTTCATGTTCCAGCCCGGCGAGGAGGGCTGGGACGGCGCCAAGGTCATGATCAGCGAGGGTGTACTGACCGCCGCAGGCCCGCTGGTGAGCGCCGCATACGGCATGCACGTGCGCTCGGGCAAGACACCGACCGGGGTGTTCACCACCCGCGGCGGCACCATGATGTCGTCGAGCAGCAAGCTCAAGGTGACTGTCGGGGGCCGCGGCGGGCACGGCTCGACGCCGCACCTGGCCCGGGACCCAATCTCCGCCGCCGCCGAGATGATCACCTCGCTGCAGAACATGGTGACCCGGCGATTCGATGTCTTCGACCCGGTCGTCATCACGGTCGGCACCATCTTCGGTGGCACAGCCAGCAACGTCATCCCCGACACCGCGGACTTCCAGGCCACCGTCCGGACGTTCTCCGCCGCCAATGGTGACAAGATCGGTGTGCTGGCGACCGCCGTGTGCGAGGGCGTGGCGCAAGCGCACGGGCTGGACGTCGATGTGCAGTACATCCGGGAGTATCCGGCCACCGTCAACGACCCGCTCCACGCGGAGCTCGTCGCGGACGTGGTGGCGGAGGTCTTCGGCCCGGACCAGTTCCTGCCGATGGAATTCCCGGAGCCCGGTTCGGAGGACTTCTCGCGAGTGCTGCAGGCCGTCCCCGGCAGCTACATGATGCTTGGGGCATCGATGTCGGAGGACTTCGCGAACGCGCCGAGCAACCACAGTCCGCTGGCCCGTTTCGACGACCGGGTGATGGATCGAGGCGCCCTGTTGCACGCCGAGCTGGCCATCAGCTCGCTCGACCGGCTGGCCGCCGAGTCCACGACCGACGCCGGCTGAGGTCCCGCGCCCCGGCGGCAGAGCCCGGCGCATCGGGGCCGTTCGCGGAGCGGAGTGCCGTCGACAGATCCCGAAACCAGAAGGAGTCCATCTCCCTGGAACCAGAAGGAGTCCATCGTGATCGACCAAGCAACGAATTTAGCTGCCGTCCGCATCGACCCGGATCAATCGGCGAATAAGACGGCGTCGGCTCTCTACAGTCGCCGGAGTCTGCTAAAAGCCGGCGGGGCAGGGCTGCTTGCCCTCGGCGGAAGCTCGCTGCTCGCCGCCTGCCAGGGCGGCACCGCCGCCTCAGGCAGCAAGACGAGCACGCTGACCGTTGCGGTCTACCAGGAGCCGGACTCCCTCGACCCGGCGGCGACCGGGCTGGCCATGGTGTCGATGATGATCTCGCACATCTTCGACCCGCTGTTCTGGTGGCTGCCCGACGGCTCGGGGAAGAACGTGTTCCACCCGGGACTGGCCAAGAGCTACGAGGTGTCGCAGGACGCCACAACGTACACCTTTAAACTGCGCGACGACGTCGACTTCCACGACGGCACCCATTTCGACGCGAACGCGGTCAAGGCGACGTTCGACCACATCGTCGATCCCGCCACCAAGTCACGCTCGGCCAAGGGCGCCCTCGGTCCGTACAAGGAGACCGTGGTCGTCGACCAGTACACCGCGAAGGTGGTCTTCTCCGAAGCCAACGCGGCTTTCCTGCACGAGATGACGGGCATCGTCTTCGGGATGCAGTCACCGGCTGCGCTGGAGAAGTACGGCGCGGCCGGCATCGCCGCCCACCCAACCGGTACGGGGCCGTTCAAGTTCGTCGACTACGTGGCCCAG
>JAOPWA010000664.1 GCA_025965915.1 Dactylosporangium sp.
CGCTGGATCCGCCTGGAGTCCGGGTCAGGTCGTAGGGGTTGAGGACCTGTCCGCCCAGCGAACTGAGCGAGTTGCCGCCCCGCGCGAACTCCTGCAGGTTGGCCTTGGAGAGGATGAGTGCCCCCGCCTTGCGCATCTTGTCGACCGTGAACGCGTCGGTCGGCGGCACGGAGGTACGCATGGCGGTGTTGCCGCCGGTGGTCGGCAGGTCGAAGGTGTTGTAGTTGTCCTTCAGGATGACCGGGATGCCGTGCAGCGGGCCGGTCAGGCCGGAACGCTTGTACTGGCGATCCAGTTCGTCGGCGATCTCGAGCGCGCGCGGGTTGAGGGTGATGATCGCCGTCAGGGCCGGCCCTTGCTTGTCGTAGGCGGCGATCCGGTCAAGGTATTGCTGTACCAGTTCGCGACAGGTGAGCTGACCGCGGCGGTACGCGTCGTGAATGTCGGCGACGGTCGCCTCCATCAGCTCGAAGCTGTCCTTGCGGGACCCCGGGCCGGACGTACCGGTCGCTGCGTCCGGGACGGCCGTCCTCTCCGCGAAGGCTGGGGTTCCCGTCGCACCTACGATGCCCAGCGCGCCGACCGCGCCCACGGCACCAATGAAGCCACGCCTGCTCAGGTTACTCAACGCGTCTCACCGATTCCTTAGTCATTGTCACCACCGCGGGACGGCAGCACGGTATGGGCGTCGTGTGACAACCGGATTTCGAGAGTGCTTCCAGTCAGCCCTATGAGCAACGGCACAGGGATCGGAGCTGCCTGACCGGCCGGCATTAGCGCTGCGGTGACTTCCCCGCAACAGGCCCGAAATCATGCTTCCCTACAACTGGCGGCAGCGTTGGATCACGACACAGGAGGCTCGATGGGCGCTGCTGAGGCGCGGGAAACCCTCATCGATGGGCTTGGGCGGCGGGCGTTCCTGCGCGCTGCGGCAGCGGTGGGCGCGGGCGGGGCCGCGAGTACTTTGCTGGCCACGGGTACGGCGCAAGCAGCGGTACCCGCGGCGAGGTCGGAGGCGAAGCTCCCACGAGAGATACTGCAGCCCGGGACCGGTCCGATCGAGGGGCAGCACTATCTGCGGTCTCTTCCGGAGCAGGTGCGCTGGGGATACGTGCCGTCGGTGAGCAGCGAACCCGTGCTGCGAATGCGCTCCGGGCAGACGGTGACCGTCGACGCGATCTCCCACGAAGGCATCTTGGAGGACCAGGGGCGCGACCCGGTTGGGTACTTCGGCAACCATGGGGTACCGGCTGGGCAGGTGCTCACAGACGCGGTCGCGGTCGCCCGTGACTACGCGCGGACCACTCGGAACTTCGATGTGGACGGGCCGCACGTGGTGACCGGGCCGATCTACGTCGAGGGCGCGCAGCCGGGTGACGTGCTCAAGGTCGAGATTCTGTCGATGCTGCCTCGCGTGCCGTACGGAGTGGTGTCCAGTCGCCACGGCAAGGGTGCCCTGCCTCGCACGGCCGGCGGTGGTGTTCCCGCCGGCATCACCCTCGACGAGATCATGCCGCCGGTGTCGACCGACGGCCGCGCCACCGGCGACCCGGCCCGGTACGGCAACGTGTCGGTCTTCACGCCTGTGCGCCCTGGCAAGGAGGGCGCGCTGTCTGGTGTGATGCCGCTCGGTACGACCGGCGAGGTCGTCTTTCCGCTGCGCCCCTTCATGGGAATCATGGGCGTTGCCTTCGCCGCCGCCAACAGCCTCACCGCTCCGGCGCTCAACTCGATCCCACCCACGCTGGGTGGCGGGAACATCGACATCAACCTGCTCGGCGTGGGCGCCGTCTTCTACCTGCCGGTGTTCGCCGAGGGTGCCCTGTTCTTCGCCGGCGACCCGCACATGGCCATGGGCGGCGGCGAGGTCGCGCTCACCGCGATGGAGGGCTCAGTACGCGGCACGTTCCGCCTAACCGTGTGCAAGGCGGGTTCCGGCGACGCCCCGTCGGTGGCGTTCCGCTACCCGTTCGCCGAGACGCCCGAGAGCTGGGTACCCATCGGCTTGTCCGACCCGGACGGCGCCCAAAACGGCCAGGTCACCGACCTCAACATCGCCATGCGCCGGGCGGTCGTCAATGCTCTTGACTTCCTTGAGCACGACCTCGGTATGGGTCGGGCGGTGGCCTACGCCTACCTGTCAGCGGCCGCCGACTTCGAGGTGTCCCAGGTCGTCGACCGCACGGTCGGGGTGCACGGGGTCATCCAGAAGGCGCACTTCCCGCACGGATGACGCGGCACCGACAGGGTCATGGCTGGAGGACGGCTTTGATGACCCCGTCTTCGCGCTTGTCGAATTGCCGGTACAGCTCGGGTGCGTCGTCGAGGGTGGCGTGGTGGGTGACGATGGTGCCGGGTCGGGCCCGCCCGGAGGTTATGAGATCGCGTAGGTGGGTGGTGTAGCGGCGGTCGTGGGTCCGGCCGAACCCGACGCTGACGCCTTTGTTGAAGAAGGTCGCCCACGGCACGGTGAGCCATCCATCGGCGGTTTCGCCGGGTTGGGGGTTCAGGTCTTTTTCCGGGTACACCCCGGCGATGCCGACCGCGCCGGTCGGGTTGACCAGGCGGGCCGCGTCGGCGATCACCTGGTTGGGTCGTTCCCGGTCCGGGTGGGCGCGGTCGTGGGCCTGGAACCCGACCGCGTCGATGACCTTGTCGACTCCGCCGAGCTTCTCCTCGCCGATGGGCAGCCCGGCCCGGGCCCGGTGCTCGCGGATCTGGTCGACCGGATCTCCTTGGCGGAAGTCGACCGGGGTGGCGCCGAGTTCGCCGGCCTTGTCCAGGCGGGCGTCGATGCCGTCGACGCTGTACACCTCGCGGGCGCCTCGGAGCAGGGCGGAGTAGGCGGCGAGCAGCCCGATGGTGCCGGCGCCGAAGACGGCGACGGTGTCGCCGGCGCGGACGTCGGCGAGGGTGGTGGCGTGCCAGCCGGTGACGAACGCGTCGGCGAGCAGGACGAAGTCGTCTTCGTGAGCGTCGCCGGGTTCGCCGGGCAGGCGGATGCAGTTGGCGTCGGCCCACGGCACGCGCAACAACTCGGCCTGGGCGCCACGGTAGGGGCCCATCCCGGCGTAGCCGTAGGCGGCGCCGACACCGTCGGGGCGGGCGCGTAGACAGGCCGCGGACAGGCCGCGGGCGCACATGTGGCAGGTGCCGCAGTACAGGTGGGTCGGCAGCACGACCCGCATGCCGGGGGTGATGGTCTCGACGCACGCGCCGACCTGCTCGACCACGCCGAGCGGTTCGTGGCCGAGCACCAGACCGGGGTCGGCGCCGGTGCGGCCGTCGTACATGTGCAGGTCGGTGCCGCAGATGGCGCTGGAGGTCACGCGGACCACCGCGTCGGAGTCGGCCTCTAGGCCTGCGTCCGCCACGTCGTGCACCCCGACGGTGCGGACGTCCTCGTAGACGACGGCTTTCATGATCCCTCCATCCGGCCATGTATCGGCCCCGCGGCGACCACGACAACGGCGGCGACCAGCGCCGCTGGCAGGGCCGGTGCCCACGACGGCGCGACGCGCAGTACGAGGGCGCCGGCGGCGGCGCCGGACAGCAGCGCCGCCAACCGGGCAGCACCGCCCGCGCCGGCGGCGAACCGGTACGGGTCGACGGTGACGGTGCGCACCACGCTGGTCAGCGTGCCGGTCAGGTAGGTCGTCGACGCGCCGCGCACACCGGAGCTGATCGTGACCGCGCTCTGCACGCCCATCGCGGCGGCGGCCAGTCCGAGCAGGAGCGGCGCGCTGCTGGGGCCGGGGTGTGCGTCGGTGGCCAGCCAACCGGCCGCCACACCGGAAAGCAGTACCACCTCGGCCGTCGCCACGATGCTGGTACGCCGGCGCCAACCCGCTTCGCAACGGCGCAAAGAGACGGTGCCGGCGGCCACCCCGAGGGCGTAGCTACCGACGGCTGTTGTCGCACCGACCGCCAGCCGACCGTCTACAGCGGCGATCGCCCGACCGAGTAGGACCAGGTTGCCGGTGATGACACTGGCGAACAGGCCGCCGAGTCGAGTTACGCACACGGCGTCCAGGCAGCCCGCCGCGGCGGCCAGGACCGTCAGCAGTCGCACGACCACCCACTCGGGTAGCGCGGCGTCCGACCGGTTCGGCTGTCCCGG
>JAOPWA010000469.1 GCA_025965915.1 Dactylosporangium sp.
CGCACCGCGGAGCCCCTGCTGGACGCCTGCGTGGCGCGGGACGTGTCCGTGGTCGCCGCCGCACCGTTCAACTCGGGCCTGCTCGCCCACCGCTGGCCCCCGGACGACGCGTACTTCGACTACGGTCCCGCCCCGACGCCAGTCCTCGAACACTCACGAGACCTCGCCCGCTCCTGCGCCCTGCACGGAACAACACTGCCGCATGCGGCGATCCAGTTCCCGCTCCGCCACCCGGCGGTTGCCTCCGTCGTCACCGGGGTCCGCACCCGTGATCAGGCGCAATCCGCACTCGACTGGAGCGCGGCAGACATTCCAGAGCACCTATGGACAGAAGTCGAACTGGGCTGATCCGCTTTGACGGACATCGGCAACGCCGCTGCGTTTGCGCGGGAGGCTGCTTGGCCACCCTGCCACGGTGCGCGACGGGGCCGTTACCAGCTATTTCTCGCCGCGTTCTTTAGTGCTTCTCAGCGGTCCCATAGCCCGCTGACAGAGTGGCTGCCTAATTTCATTCATGTCAACGCCGCAAGGCGAAACGCAAGTAACAGGAAAGGAGGGGCACCATGCCTCTCAACAAGATCCTCCCCCAGAAGCCGCAGCCCAAGCCGCGGAAGGCCGACAAGCACGAGGCCAAGAAGCCACACCCGGTCGCTCGGCCGCAGCGATAGTACAGCCGAACAGACAGGACAGGCATCGCACCACCCGAAGGGCCGGCGGGATTCCCGCCGGCCCTTTGCGATACGGCACAGATTGAAGGCATCAAATGTCAAATCGCTCCACGGGTACCCCGACGGCCGCAGCATGGCGCACCTTCCGGCAGTTCTGGCCGCTCGCCCGGGCCGATGCGAGGTTACTCATCCTCGGTGGCCTGCTGGCCGTCCTGACCGCCGGCTGCGAGGTGGTCGTGATCTGGCTGTTCGGGGTCATCACCGACCATGTGCTGGCGGCCAAGAGCCTGTCCGCGTTCTGGATGCCCGCGACGGCCTGGCTGGGCGCCGCGATCGCCTCGGCGGCCGCATCCTTCGCCGGTGACTACGCCACCGCGCTGGCCGGCGAGCGCTTCCTCTTCCGGTTGCGGAACAGCATCTTCGCCCATGTGCAGCGGCTCCCGCTCGACTTCTTCGACAACAGCCGGCTGGGCGATCTGATGGTCCGACTCACCGACGACATCGAAGCCATCGAGCAACTCGTCGCCTCGGGCCTGGTCCGCCTGGTCGCCTCGGCGGTCAGCATCGTCCTCTTCGCCGGGGCCGCCTTCTATACCCGATGGGACCTGGCGCTGGCCGCGTGTGCACTGGTACCGCTGTTCTGGCTGGTCTCCAAGGTCTTCACCAGCCGGGTCCAGCAGGCCGCCGCCGAGGAGCGGGCCAGCAACGGAAGCATCTCCAGCGTGGTCGAGGAGAGCCTGTCCAATCAGGCCATCGTGCAGGCGTACAACCGTCAGCAGACCGAGGAACGCCGGCTGCACGAGGAGGGTCTCACCTGGCTGCGGGCCAAGATGGCGGAGACCCGGCTGTCCGCCCTGTACCCGCCGCTGGTCCAGGTGGTGGAGACGGTATGCGTACTCGTCGTGCTCGGCATGGGCGCGTGGGAGCTGTCCGCCGGCCGGATCAGCCTCGGCGGCCTGCTCTCCTTCGCGGCCTTCCTCGGGTATCTCTACCCGCCCGTCCAGGGCCTCGGGCAACTGTCCCTCAGCATGGCCGAGGCGACCGCGGCCTCGGACCGGCTCACCGAGGTGCGCTCCGCCCAGCCGGCGGTCACCGACGCAACGGCCCTCCACACACCGTGGCACAGCCGAGGTCGAGTGGAATTCCTTGATGTCAGCTTCCAGTACCCGCAGGCCAGCCGGCGTACGCTCAATGGGTTGTCATTCACCGCTGAGCCCGGAGAACTGGTCATGGTGGCCGGGCGCAGCGGCGCGGGCAAGTCCACCGTCACCAAGCTACTGTTGCGCTTCTACGATCCGACCGCAGGGCAGGTGCTCCTCGACGGTGTGGACATCCGGGCCCTGTCGCTGCGTACCCTGCGGGAGAACGTGACGCTCCTGCACCAGGAGAGCATGCTGTTTCCCGGTACGGTGCGCGACAACATCGCGTACGGCCGGCCCGCCGCCACCGACGAGGAGATCGTCCAGGCGGCGATCGCCGCGGACGCACACGCGTTCATCAGCGCCCTGCCCGAGGCCTACCAGACCCGGATCGGTCAGCGGGGACGACTGCTCTCCGGCGGCCAGCGCCAACGGATCGCCATTGCCCGCGCGATGATCCGTAACACGCCGGTACTGGTGCTCGACGAGCCGACCACCGGCCTGGACCCGCAGACGGCCGCCCGGATCATGGAGCCGCTCCGTCGCCTCATGACGGGCCGGACCACCATCCTGATCACGCACGACACGCAGGTCGCGCCGTACCCCGACCAGGTCATCACGATCACGGAAGAGCCGGCGATTGCCGTTCTTGAGGAGGTAAGCGCTCAGCCGGAGCCGGTCCCCGCGCTCGCTGAGCCGCAGGCAGCCTAGTGTGCTGAGTCGTTAATTCGACTGCAGTAGGCGGCGAGGCTATCGAGGATCTGGTCCGCGCTCTTGGTCCA
>JAOPWA010000497.1 GCA_025965915.1 Dactylosporangium sp.
TGACGTCGGTGACGTCGGTGACGTCGGTGACGTCGTTGAGGTCGACGATGACGCCGTTGGCATCCATGATCACGTATGCGGCGGGCTCCGGTTCGGGCGCGCCGTCGCCGGCGGGTTCGGCGGATGCGTCCACCGTCGGGGAGTCGTCGTTCCCCGACGCGCGCGCAATCAACCCTAGCCTCCCGCAAAATTCTGACATCTCGTACTAATCTCAAACATTAGCGTACAACTACTGACAATGCGTAGACTAGATCAGTACCTGGAGTAAGGGTGTCGGCCGGGGTGCGACAGCGACGGCCGGCCAACCGGTGAGGAGGACCGTGCGTGGCTATACGGGCGATCGCGTGGCAGGAGCGGAGCTGACCCCGTCCGCCGTGCGTGCCCTGGCTGCCCGGGCGGAGCGTGCGACCAGCCTGGTCGAGGTCCAACGACTGGTCAACGACCTGCGCGCACTGTTGCCGGGGGTACGCGACGCGGCCCTGGAAATCACGTCCGGGGCGCACGCCGCCGGGATTCCGGTCGGGCCGGCGCGATGGCGGCTCGCGCTGCGGATCTGCGCCACCGACGACCTCGCCTACCGTGAGGCACTGCCGGCCGCCGAGAAGATCGCGGCGGCCGCCGATCGCTGCCTGCGGCGCCCCTGTCCCGCACTCCCCGCCGACCGGGCCATGCCGGTCGACCCTCTCGGGCGGTCACTGCTCGCCGGCGACCGGGCCGTCGTGGTGCTGATCGACCCGCCGGCCGGGTGGGTCGCGCTGTCCGACGAGTTCAACCTGCTGCTCGGGTACGACCGGCAGTCACCGCCGAATCTTTCGCCGCTGGAGCTGGTGCACCCCGACGACCAGGCCGTCGCCGTCGCGACGCTACTGGACGCCTGCGCCGGATACGGCACCGAAGACCCGTTCGACCTGCGGGTACGCACGGCGACCGGTCAATGGCGCACGCTCGAGGTGGTGGTCCGCGCGCTCCTCGACGATCCGCAGGTCGGTGCCGTGGCATACCTCGGTGTCGACGTCACCAACCAGCGCGCTACCGAGCGGGTGCTGCGCGAGGAGCTGGCACGGCTGCGGGCAACCGCAACGGTGGCTGAGCCGGGCACCGGCGCCGCACCGGAAACGTCGTTCGTGCCGACCGTGGCGCACGAGCTGCGCGGGCCGCTGTCGGCCGTCGTCGCGTTCGCGCACCTGCTCGGCGACCCGGGCAGCGGCAACCTCACCGAGGAGCAGCGCACCTACCTCGATGTGATCGACCGTAACGCCAACCGCCTGCTGCGCCTCATCGAGGAGTTGCTGACGCTGTCCCGCCTGCAGGCGGGCACCCTGCCGTTGAAGATGGCCGCGGTACGCGTACCCGCGATGCTCGAAGCGGTTGTGACCGAGCGTCGGCTCGCGGCGGAGGCCGCTGAGATCGAGCTCGCACTCGACGCCGTCAACGGGCCCGAGCTGGTGTGCGATGAGGCCCGGGTGCAGCAGGTGCTCGGCAACCTGCTCGCCAACGCGCTCGCCTTCACCCCGTCCGGCGGCCAGATCGGCGTCGCCGCCCGCCCGGTCGCGACCGGGTGGCAGCTGATGGTGAGCGACACCGGCATCGGGATTCCCCCGGCGGAGCAGTCGAGCCTGTTCAGCCCGTTCTTCCGTGCCTCGAACGTCGGGGCAGCGGCTTGGGCGGGCACCTCGGGAGCTGGACTTGGCCTGGTAATCAGCCAGGCCATCGTGGAACTACATGGCGGCGTCATCGACGTCGCCAGTACGGAAGGCGTCGGTACGACTGTGACAGTGTCACTGCCGGCGCGCCCTCGTGTGAAGGACGGTGGTTGAGGGTGAGCCGACTTCTGGTGGTTGAGGACGACCCGGACATCGCACTGGCGCTGCGCCTGCTGCTGACCCGGGCCGGACATCAGGTCACCCATGCCAAGGACGGGAGGGCCGGTCTCCGGGATGCGTACACCGAACGCCCGGAACTCGTCATTCTCGACATCGGGCTGCCGGGTATGGACGGCTGGCAGGTGTTGGAACGGCTGCGCGACGTCAGTGACGTACCCGTGCTGCTGCTGACCGCGCACGGCCAGGAGTCGGACAAGGTGCGTGGCCTGCGCGGCGGTGCCGATGACTACCTCACCAAGCCGTTCACCAACGCGGAACTGGTGGCCCGGGTCGAGGCGCTGCTGCGCCGGGCCGCCGGCTCGGCGTCGTGGGCCGACGAGGTCTACGACGACGGGGTACTGCGGATCGACCCGGCCGCGCGGCGCACGTACGTCGACAGTGCCGAGGTGCGGCTGACGCCGACCGAGTTCCGCTTGCTCAACGTGCTCGTACGGCACGTCGGGGCGGTCCTCTCGCCCAACCAGCTACTGGCCCAGGCGTGGGACGACCCGACGGGTATCGGCCCGGAGCGGGTGAAGTTCGCGGTCCTGAGGCTGCGGCGCAAGCTCGGCTGGACAGACCCGGAGGCGTCGCCGATCGAGTCGGTGCGCGGCTTCGGGTACCGGTACCGCCGGCCCGCGATGGACCGCGCCGTCGAGTAGTGGGGCCCCTGTTGGCTCGCCACCGTCGCAACGGCATCACAACCGAGTAGCACCGGCACCGCCGTCTCCCGGGTCGCACCATGGTGAGACGGCGCGTGGCCGGAACCTCCGGGTTCGCGCGCCGGGTTCCACCAGACCCGCGCTCGCCGGCGCGGCCCATGAGGCGCGCGTCGGCTCTGACCCGAAGGCAGCAGCATGCTGGACCTCACCGTGGACAGCCACGTACACACCGCGTTCTCCGCGGGGCGCGACAGCGTCAGCGTCCTCGTGGCCGCCGCCGAGCAGATCGGCCTGACCGAGTTGGTCTTCTGCGACGAGGCCGGTCCGGAGACCAAGTGGCTGCCGTCATACCTTGCCTCGATCCAACGCGCCCAGCAGCGCACCGATGTGGTGCTGCGCGCCGGCGTCGAGGTCGAAGCCATCGGTACTGACGGGTGGCTGGCCTTCCCCGAGGACCTCGGCGGCCTCGACGTGGTGTCGGTGGCCGTGGGTGCGCTGCCCATGCCGGCCGGGCTCGCGGGACCGCAGGCCGTACGCGGCCTGGTCGACGCCGGTGCCCTGACCGCTGGCGATGTGGTCGAGATGCTGGTGACCGTGACCGCCCGGGCGATCGAGCGGGTCAACCGGTATGCGCCGACCCGCCTCGCCCGTCCGCTGGCGTTCCTCAGCCGGGCCGGCTTCACCGACTCCGACATTGACGGTGCCGCGGTCGGTGAGCTGGCCGCGATGTGCCGCCGTACCAACACGCAGGTCGAGATCAGTGAGCGTCACCAGGCGCCGTCGAAGCGGCTGGCCGGAGTGTTCGCCGCCGGGGGAGTGCGTCTGGTCGCCGCGAGCGACGCGCGCCAGGCGAGTGAGGTGGGCCGGTGGGGCCACGTCGAGCAGGTGAGTGGGGACCTCAGCCCGGTCTGCGGTTGAGTCCTTTGTGGGCGATGCCTGATCACGGAGGCGATCGGCTCATCAACCGTCTTATGTAGATGGACCTGACTGCCAGGTTTAGTGGCGCGTGGACGGGCAAGTGCCGTCGTGGCCGGACATCCCACTTAGGCGCCAATTGCCCGATTCGCGGCTAACCGTGTCACGACAAGGGTGTCCGGACGTTGATTGTCCCTGCTGGCCCTGTGCCGTCGATGAGGAGACCCGCTGTGGCATTGAGCCCCGCCCGCCGCCGTCAACTGAAAGCCATCCGCGCCGCCATCACCTCGTACCTGCCGGTGACCCGACTGGTCCCACTCGCGGCCATCGCTGCCGCCGGCGCCCTGCTACTGCCATCCCCGGCGAATGCCGCGACGGCCGGCAAGGCGCAGTTCTCGTTGAGCACTCCGGTAACCGACAGGGACAACGACCCCAAGGCCATGGACAAGAGCGATGACTCCAAGGCCGGGGACAAGGACAAGGCCAAGGCTGAGGACAAGGCCAAGCTCGAGGACAAGGCCAAGCTCGAGGACAAGGCCAAGCCCGACGACAAGGCCAAGCCCGACGACAAGGACCCCAAGGTCTCGGAGGACAGCGACGAGGACTCGACGGTCTCGGAGGACAGCGACGAGGACTCGACGGTCTGGGACGACAGCGACGAGGACTCCGGCTCCTGGAACAGCGACGAGGACTCCGGCTCCTGGAACAGCGACGACTGATAGGCCAACTACCCGGCGGTGAGCGTCCCTCGGGCGTCTCAAGATCAGATTTGGTACGGCGAATGCGCGAACGGCATCCCGGAAAGGGGCCGATCGTGTTAGCTCCGACCAGGTCTCGGCTGCCTGTCATTCGGGGGCTTTCAGCAGGGA
>JAOPWA010000517.1 GCA_025965915.1 Dactylosporangium sp.
GACGGATCAATGATTCGTCGGCCACGTCGAGATGGTATCGATGTGGGGCGACGCCTGGTTGGGCGCTCATGGGCCTGGCGGCGCGGCTGAATAGCCATAAGTACGGAATAACGGACTTATCGAGAACCCTTCGCCGGGTCCTTCGTTGGGTACGCAGATGCGCCTCGTGCGCATGCCGACCGGTGGGGTCGGGGTTTCTGAGGACGCGACGGTTGGATGACGGATGAACACGTGGTATCGCCGAGCGGCCCGAAGCGTCGGCCTTGCCGGCGGGGTACTCCTACTCGGAGCCGGCACCGTCCAGTCTCACGTCTCCCAGCCCGCGACCCTGGACCCACGGCAGATCCACGGGCTGCTGCCGGCAAACGCCCCCGCCGACCCGGCGCGGCAGGTGTTGGACGCCCCCGCCGCCGGCGTGGACGGGCCAAACATGATCGGCGACGACTTCGTCGACCAGTCTCCCTACGCCGGGCCGCTGCCGCTGGCCGCCCTGGACACCCTGCCCGGTCTCGACATCCTGCCCACCACCGGTCTTCCCCCCACCGGTCTCGGCGGCTGACCCGGAAAGGCGCGAAGACAGGGGCCCCGGAGCGTCTGCTCCGGGGCCCCTGTCTCGCGTTCGCCCGCGACGGTCAGCGTGGTCCGCTAGACCGCAGCGAAATCCCCCTCAAGAAGATCTCACCGATCTTCGTCGGGTCGGGGGCGAGGAACGTCCCCCCACCTATCGTGTTCGTGATCTGCTGCAGCTCCGCCTCGCTGACGGCGTTGCCGATACCGATCGCGATGATCTGGATGGGCCGGTTCGGGTCCATGATTTTCTTCAGCTCGGCGGTGAGCTGGTCAAGGCTCAGACCCTGCGGATCCTCGTTCTTGCCGTCGGTGAAGAGCACGATCGAGTTGATCCGGCTGGGATCCCAGCCACTCTGGACGGTCTTGTACGCGGCCAACACCGTGTCGTAGAGCGCCGTGCCCCCGCCGATCTTGGGCTGAATGCCACCGAGACTGTTGAGGAGGTCCTGCCGCTGGTTGGCCATCAGGCCGATGGGCACGTTCTCCTTGTAGTCGGTCGCACCGTCGAGCTGGGTCGAGAAGGTCCAGAGACCGATGGCCCAGGAATCGTCGAACAGGGTAAGGCCCTTCCTGGCCGCCTCCACCGTGACCTGTTCGCGCGTCGCGTTGCCGGCGGTGGGTACCTGCTCGGCCATGGAGCCGGATACGTCGATGACCGCGAGCATCCGCCCGGGCAGGGTGACGGCTGACCAGGTGGACAACACCTTGTCGACAAGCTGCGGGTCGGGCGGGTTGACGGCCGGCGACGGTGTCAGGGGTACGCCCTTGGTGGCGACGAACCCGTTGCCCGCGCTGCCGTCGGCAGCGCGAATGCCCACCTGGGCGAGCCGGTCCCGGTACGGGTCGCCCGCCAGTGTGACCAGCAGGGCACGCGCGGCGCCGGCCTGGTCGCCGGAGACGCCAGGTAGGACGGCGAACGGATAGTCGAGCGGCAGCGGGGCCGGATCGACGAACATCGCGGCCAACGGCACGGGCGGCTGGCCGTTGTTGTAGGCGATGACGGCCTGCTCAGACAGCGGGGCCGCGGCGACGCTGCTCGTCAGCGACGCGGCGTCGGTGGCACGGGGGAATTTAGCCAGCAGGTCGTCGCGCAGTGTCGACCTACCCGTTGCCAAGGCCCGCAGAGCTGCGACCGTCGTCGCCTGACCGCTCGTGCCGCCGGCCGCGCCGGCCGCCGCCGCAAGGGCGAGCAGGCCGCTGGTGCCTGACGCGTCGCGATTGGGGTCGACGATGCCGGTGCGCAGCTTGGTGTCGGCGGTCAGCTTCGGTAGCAGATCCGCCCAGGTCAGTTTCTTGTTCGGCCAGCCGAGGGTCGACGCCAGCGGCTGGGGCATCGCGAGCACGACGGGGCTGCGACCCACCGACGGAGCGTCGGTCGGGACCAAGTCCTTACCGGCGCCGCGCAACCGCTGTAGCCACGTCCCCGAGTCGGGGATCCAGACGTCAGGCACCTTGGTCTTGGCGCTTGCCTGTCCCACTCCGGGGAGGACGACCTTGTGCTGCCCGGCGATAGCCGCCGCGACGTCGGCGGACTCGACCGCTGCGACGTCGACAGCCACGCATTTGCCGTTGACCTTCGGCGTGGTGTCGAGCCACTGCGTGGCCGTGCTCTGCACGGCCGGGACGATTTCGCGCGCAGCTGCGACCGTCAGGCGCACCGTGCTGGAGCAGGACGGCGACGCGAAGAGGCGGTATCCGCCCCAACTCGCCGCGATGATGGCCAGCACCGAGGCGGCAGCGGCAACAGCCCGCAGGCCACCGGATGTACGTCGACCGCCAGCCGCCGACATTGCCATGCCGGCGCGGCTCGGGTTTCTATGGCGACCTCCCACGGCTACCCAATGTCCCTGAGTAGCCGTGGCTCGCACCATATACGTTCGGTCAAAGTTACCGCCGAGAAACAGAGGGGTGGGCCGCCCAGTCTACGCACAGAAGGGGCTCTATAGACCAATAACAATCAGTTACCGTATGTGCACGGTTACTGTGAGCAACAAGGCCCAATATCTCGGCGCTGCCGGCTCCAACCTCGTTCATCACGTGACGGAAAATACTTCACGCCACAACCGGATATGAGGAGTCCCCTCCGACTACCGACCGAATGGCTCATCAGTGACCTTTGTCACGGTCATCTGGGCAGGTCACGGCAGCATCGCCAGCCCGCCGCCCGGACGGTCAAGCCCAGCCCTGTGTCATCTGCCGTACCAGCAGCCAGCCGCCGAAGAGCAGTGTCGCCACCGTGCCGATCCAGAAGAACGCGACCCAGAACAAGCCCGGCAGCGGAGTGAGCCGGGCTAGTTGGTCGGCGTCGGAGTTGGACAGCTGGCCACGGCGGCGCATCCGCTGGAGCTCGACGATAGGGCGCACGCCGCCGGCCAGTAGCAACCACACCGAGAAGTACGCGAACGCGGCCTGGGTCTGCGCCGAGGCAAACCAGGACACCACGAAGATTATGCCGATCGTGGTGATGACAGAGACCACCCCGAACACATTGCGGATCATGACGAGCATCGCCGCCAGCACCGCCAACGCCGCCCACAGCATGAGGGTGATCCGGCCGGAGGTGAGCAGGACGGCGCCGAGCAGTCCCAACAGTGACGGGGTCAGGTAACCGGCCATGCTGGTGGCGATCATGCCGGGTCCGGTGGGGCGGCCGGCGGACACGGTCAGCCCCGAGGTGTCCGAATGCAGCCGGATCGCGGACAACCGGCGGCCGGTGAACAGCGCGGTGAGCGCATGTCCACCCTCGTGGGCGATCGTGACGACGTGACGGGAGATTCGCCAACTTCGGTATGGACCGATCACGGCGAGCGCTAACACGGCGGTGCCGAGGACGATGAGGCGCGGCGGTGCCGGTTGCGAACCAACCAGCCGGTCCCACAGATCGGCGAGAGACGACACGTGCACGCCGTAGCTAACCACGGGCCGGCAACCGCTACGACGGCGGTGGCTCCAACCATCGGATCCCCGGCCTTTCGCGGCGCGACCGGTCAGCGGTGCGTGGACGACTCACAGGCGCATGTGCAGCCGGATCGTGGTGCTCGTGGGATGGGTGTGCACCCGTACCAGGTCACACAGGTAGTTGACCAACAACAAACCGCGACCGTGTTCGCTGTCCAGGTCAGGCGGGATCCGGCCGGCCAGCGGATCGGCCAGGTGCCCCGGGTCAGAGACCTCGCAAATCATGCAGCCGCGTTCCTGCCAGACCCGCAGCGTGCCCGGCCCGCCGCCGTGGATCACCGCGTTGGTGGCGACCTCGTTGACGGCCACCTCGAGGTCGGAGATCCGACTGGCCCCGAGGCCGGCCCGGCCGGCATGCTCAGCGATGAAACGGCGGACCGCCGGCAGGTCGTCCGCGTCGAAGATCAGTGTCGCCGGTGGCATCGCGGGCTCGGCCAGTGGTCGGTTGAACTCCGCGACGACGGCATGCGGGGCGGCGTACGCCTCGCTGGCTCGCCGCCCGTCGCCGGTCGCGATGACGGGATGGGTGCGTCGCGCGTCGGTGAGCACCGCCCCGGTCAGCCGCCGGGCGTCGTAGGGGCACAGGATCGTCAGGTCCGAGTCGGCGAACGCCAGATTGATCAGTGCTTCGTGCTGGACGCAGGCCGGGTACTCGGCGGCCGAACGGCCGGCCCAGATCGGCTCCCCGATCACCCGGACCCGCCGCGGGGCATGCCGGCTGACGAACGAGTGCAGTACGGCGGGGATGATCCGGCCGGGGTTACGCCCGGCCTCGGTCATGTCAACGAACAGCACCCGGTCGGCAGGGCCGCCCAGCGCCGCCTGGATCAACTCCATATTGGCCGGTGGCACGGCAACCAGCACCGGCTCGTCAGCGCTCAGGCCGGCCTGCACAAAAGGCACGGTGCCGGCGACGAACTCGTCAGGCTTCCGATAGACCAGGGCCTCGTGGTGAAACGAACCCGTCGTCGTAGCGTTCATGCCGGATCCATGTCACGGACCTGCCAGTCATGGCTCAACACCGCTCGATGACCCCCTCGCCGAGGACGATACGCCGGCTCCGAAGCCATCGACTACATCACTGTCAGGTTTAGGAAGAATCATCGGCCTCGGTCCTGGCACGCAGGCCGGTGGCGGCAGCCACCCCCGGTCATGGTCAACACCAGACCGGCGGCGAGACCCGTGGTAATCCACAGTCTGCGCACCGTTGCGTTCCCTTCGTCGGATTCGATGAACTCGATGCCTGACGTTAGGAGCCGGACGGTACGGGCAGATTCACCTTGCGTGAACGTCAAACGAAGGCAACGGCATCCTCACGCCAAGGCAAGCCAGGATCCGATGGTCAGCCCAACCGGCGCGACACCACTCAGCACGAAGTCGTCGTCGCGCTCCACCACGGCGAGGTCACCGTGATCGAAACGGAGCAACAGCCCGACGCTGTCGCCAAGGATGGCGGCGTCGACCAGGCGGTGACCGGCGAAATGGGACAGCAGGTCGGCGGGCTCCGGCGATTCGACGCGGAACTCGCCGTACTGCCCCATGTCATAGGACGCGTACGGCTCGTCGAACGTGACCAGCAGCCGGCTACCGCTGTCGTCGCCGCACACGTGGACCGCCGGCATCCCGTCGAAGTGGAGCCAGAATTCGATCAGTGCCTCGTCGCCTTCGCCACGTACGCCGTCGCGCCAGTGCCGCGCCTCCGCCACGGTGAGCAGCGTTCTCCCGAGGAGTTGAACCAGGATTTCGCGCACACACGCAGCCTCGCACAGAGCGATGTGGACGCACGTCATTTCGGCCGGCGACCCGCCCGAATTGGCGGTAGAGCCGCCTCACCGACGCGAATCGGCGATGGAGCCGCCCCGCCAAACGCCAGGTCGAGGAGAACCGACGGCGCGGTCGTCGCCGCCGACCGGTGCGCCCAGCGCGACGCCCCAGCGCCGGGCGATCGGGGCGAGCCGCTTCACGTACGCGGTGACGCCCGCCTCGTCTGCCGGCGGCGCAGTGCGTCGAGGACGGTACTCACGAGGCAGCGTTCGGCTCGGGCAGTCCGATCGGGTTGATGGCCGGCAAGGCGGCCCGGCACACCTGCGCGATAGGCGTCAGCACCGTCCGCAGGTGGTCGACGTCGACCGCCTGCCACGGCCCGGCCGCGAGCCGGTCGGTGACGTCCTCGATCTCCCGGTGAGCGGCGATTGCCGCATCGGTCGGCCGCCCGTCGGTGTCGAGCCAGCCGAGGTCGATCAGGCGCCGGGTCGTGGCGTCCCACTCCTCGTCCGTCCAGCCTCGGGCCGGCTGGATCGCCTCCCGCGACATGTCGAACGCTGACCGCCAGACCACGATCTCGCGCCCGTTCAGGCCGGCGGCGACGACCGCGGCCACGTGCCCGTCGCCGCGGTGCTCGCGCAGCGTCGTGGCTGCCTGCCAGAGTCGCGCCATCGGCTCCTCGGGTACGGGCAGCGCCGAGTTGGCGGCGCCCAGCACCCGCCCGCCGGGCTCGAGGTGGGCGGCCGCGGTCGCCAGGAGGTCCGCCGCCTCGGCCACGACCTCGGCCGGCTGATCAGCGAGCAGCCGGGCCAGGGCCGCGGTCGCACCCTCGAGTCGCGCCCGCAGCGCGTCTTCGGGCGTCGCGCGCTGCCACACATCGGGCACTGCCCGGACCACCATGCCCGGCGCGAAGCTGAAGAACGACGCGACCACCGGCGCGGCGCCCACCGGGCCGAGCGGCGCGGCGCGACCGGCGAAGTAGCCGCGCCAGAAGCCCCGCAGCCCGGCCGCCTGGAACGACGCCAGCGATTCCGGCGTGAAGTACGTGACGGCGTGGATCGGTTCGTACAGGGTCCACATCAGCCGGGCATCGTTCATGCCTCGCAGCATGGCACGGCGGCCCCGGCGCCCGGCGATGAACTGCGTCACGCCCCTGCACCGCGGAAGAGCCATTGCCCACTGTGGACCCACTCAGCGGGTGAGCCGACCGAGCAGGGCCGACGACGCGGCGATCCCGGCGATCGCACACCCGACGAGGACGAGAAGGTCCAGCCCGACGTGCGAGGGGGTACCGACGAGCAGCCCACGCAGCGCGTCAACCTCGTACGACAGCGGGTTGAACTGGCTGAGCGCCCGTAGCCAGGTGGGCATGATGGCGACCGGGTACAGCGCGTTGGAGGCGAAGAACAGCGGCATCATGATGGCCTGCCCGATACCCATCAGGCGCTCGCGCGACAACACGAGGCCGGCGATCGTCATCGACAGGCAGGAGAAGAACGCCGAGCCGAGCACCAGGACCACGACCACCCCGAGCAGGTGCAGCGGGTTGGGGGAGATCCGCACGCCGAGTACCGCCGAGAGGACCAGGATCACCACCGCCTGGGTCACCCCGCGTACCCCCGCCGCGAACGCCTTGCCGGTCACCAGCGCGGCCCGCGGCGTCGGGGTGACCAGCAGCTTGGTGAGCACGCCGGCGTCCCGCTCCCAGATGATCTGGATGCCGTAGAAGATCGAGATGAACAGCGCTGACTGGGCGAGGATGCCGGGCGCCAGGTAGTCGAGGTACGGCACGTGGCCGGTGGGGATGGCGCGAATGCGGGTGAACGTCGTGCCGAAGATGAGCAGCCACAGCGCCGGCTGGATCGCCCGGGTCACCAGCTCGGTACGGTCGTGGCGCATTTTCTGCAGCTCGACCAGGCACAGCGCGTACACCCGTGAGGGCAGGACCCGCCACACCCCGCGGGTATCAGGAAGCTCGTCGGCGTCAGCCGAGACGACGGGCTGTTCGACGGGTGCTGCGGACATCACGGAAGCCTCCCTGGGTCTCGGTGAACGTGTCACCTGTGTAATGGCGGAACACGTCCTCCAATGTCGAATCAGGACCGAGCGCGGCCTTGAGTTCGGCGGGCGTGTCGAGCGCGCGAATCTGACCGCGGTGCATCAGGGCCACCCGCTCGCAGTACTGGTCGGCCTCGTCCATGTGGTGCGTGGTCACCAGAACCGTGGCGCCCGTCGAATCGCGCAGTTGGGTGACCTTCTCCCACAGCGCGCCGCGGGCCACCGGGTCCAGTCCGATCGTCGGCTCGTCGAGGATGAGCAGTCGCGGCTGGTTGACCAGCGCCTGCGACAGTTCCAGCCGCCGGACCATGCCACCGGAGTACGTGCTGACCATCCGGTCGGCGGCGTCGGCCAGGCCCATGGCGTCAAGCGCCTCGTCGACCCGGTCCCGCCGCTGCCGGCGCGGCACGTCGAACAGCCGGGCGAACAGGCTGACGTTCTCCCGGCCGGTCAGGGAGCCGTCGGCCGACAGCGACTGAGGCACGTACCCGATGGCGCGGCGCACGGCGAATGGCCGAACGGCGGGGTCGGCGCCGTAGACCGTGACCATGCCGCGCTGCACCGGCAGGAGCGTGGTGATCAGGCGGATCGTCGTGGTCTTACCGGCGCCGTTGGGGCCGAGCAGGCCGAAGATCTCCCCGCGCCGGACACTGAGGTCAAGGTCGTCGACGGCGACGTGGTCGCCGAAGGAGTAACGCAGCCCGGTGCAGGCGACCGCGGTCATGCTTCCTCCTCGATGGCTTGCAGTAGACGGCGCATGGCGGGCAGCGCGGCCTCGATGGCATGGACGTCCTCGTCCGGCAGGCTTGACAGCGCATCGCCGACCACCCGGTCGCGGCCGCTGCGCCATTGGCGCAACCGCTCATGCGCGGCGTCGGTAAGGTCCAAGCAGGCCGCCCGGCGATCGACCGGATGAACCCGCCGGCGCAGAAGCCCCACGTTGACCAACTGGTTGACCAGCGTGCTGACGGAGTTGTCGGCCAGATGCAGTGCCCGCGCCGCCCCGGCAACCCCGACACCGGGTTGCGCGTCGACGACTCTCAGCAGTTCAACCTGCGCACCGCGCAGCGGCGGGGCCGGCATGGCTGGCCGGACCCTGCGGCGTACCAGCCGCCGCAGGCTGGCGGCGGTATCCATGAGTTCCGCCGCGACATGGCTGTATCGGGTCACCCGACCATAATAGCTCTCATTACGAGGTAATAGCGAGAGGCAGGCGGCCGTCGAGGAAGAAGCCGGCCCGTCGGCCGCCGCCTGCCTGACCGGAGAGCTGCGAGCACTACCCGATCGTGAACTTCAATGTCGCCGTACGCGTCTTCAAGCCGAGGCTGGTCGCGGTAACGGTGAGCGTGTACGTCCCCGGCGCGGCGGTCGGCAACGTGGACAGGGTCATCTTCCCGGAGTTACCGGCGAGCACCACCACCGGGGCGAGGGCCACGATCACACCTTCCGGCATGCCGGTCACGGCCAGCGTGACCAGCGGTCCGCCGGGGAAGCCGGTCGCGGCCGTCACTGCCAGCGACGTCGATGCGCCCGGCGCGACCGACACGGTGGGCACGCTGAGTGCGAGGGTGTAGTCGGCGCCGTTGCCGTTACCGGTCTTCGCGGCGGCCTGCTGCAGCGCGGCGCCGATGATGGCGCTGCCCGTCATGTCGATCGCGGGCTCACCCGTCTGCCAGGAACGGACGTCGTCGACATACCGGCTGCCGTGGCCGGTGAAGGCGCTGAACGGATCCCCGCCAGGTGGGCACTTGACCATGCCGTCCTGGTAACTGCCCAGGCCGCCGGAGAACTGGCTGGGGTTGTTGGGTCCGTTGACGACGGCGCCGGTCAGGACCGGGAAACCGCCGGTAACGCTGGCCCGCAGGTTGGAGACCTGATGCTGCGGGCAGCGCGGGAACGTCGTGCCTTCGCCGATCATGAAGCTTGTGCCCCAGGCGTTGGCGCCGAGCAACCAGTTGCGCTGCTGGGTTGCTACGCCGGCGAACGAGGCGTCACCGCTGGCCTGCCGGTACAGCGCTTCCGTGGCCAGCAGCCCGAAGGTGTGCGAGTCGGCGTCGAATGTGGTGTAGTCGCCGCCCGCGTGGAAGATGTCCGAGGCGGCCCGGGCGGCGCCGGCCCGCACCTGGCGCTTCAGGTCGACGACCAGGGAGTTGGCCGTCACGGCGAGGCCGGACGGGTTGCCCGCGCTGCCGAGCGCCTGGATCAGGTCGGAGTGGGCGAGCGCGCTGGTGTCGTACAGGTTGAAGGTGTCGCCGGTCTCCCCGTCCAGGTATCCCCGGGCGAAGGTGGCGGCGGCGGCGAGGTAGGCCGAGCCGTCCTTGCCCAGCTTCTGCGCCGCTAGGGCGATCTCGGTCGCGCCGAACTCCATGTCGTCGTGCCAGGTGCTTTCCGGGTAGAAGGCGTTGGGGAGCGCGGTAACCAGCGGGGTCGGCGGGTCGGCGGTCGCGGCCTGGGCGTAGACGGAGGTGGCCGCCCGGAACTCGGCGGCGGCATTCGCCTTGTCACGCGCGGCGTCGACCTGCGCGGCGAGGGCGAAGGCGGCGCTGACCCGGCCAGCCAGGTTCGGGCTGATCTTCGTACCCGGTTCGGCTGCCTGGAACACCGGCCGGTGCGCCGCCGCGTACCGGTCGGCGGCCGAGGTGTTGGAGTCGTCGTCCTGCGGCAGCCGCCAGAGATCGTGATCGCCGGTGAACGTACCGGCGTCGTTACCGGAGCCGATGCCGACCTGCAGGTAGAGCGTCTTAGTCGACTCGTCCCACGCCTTGCCCAGCCAGTCGACGCCGACGTGCGCCTCGGCGTCGAGCGTCGACGGGGCAGCCGAGCCGAGCGCGCGCTGCGCGGCGAAGAGGACAGCGGCACCGTACGCCGTCGTGTGGGTGAACTTGAGATAGTCGCCCGCGTCGTACCAGCCGCCCTCGACGTCGACCTGGCCGCCGATCTTCGTCAGGTCACTGTCGGCGATGACGTCCTCGGTCTTGAATTTGGGCGTCTGATAGACGCTGGCCTTGGCGTCATTCAGGTGCGCCGGCCTGCGACCGAGGGCGCCGGCGATGACCCGCCGGCCGTCCCGCTGGGTCTGGAAGAAGGTCACGCCGTCGGCGACCAGCTTCCCGTACAGGCCCGCCGGGTCCATGATCTTGAATCTGGGCGACTTCGCTGACGCGGCGCCGCTCACCCTGATCCGATACGTGCCCGGTCGGGTCAGAGCGCCGAAGCTGATCGGGTAGACCGCCGGGTACGCCGTGTTCCAGGAACCGCGACTGGTCGCTCCCACGCTGCCGGACAGGACTGTCGCGCCGGCCTGGTCGGTCACGGTGAACCGGGCGCCGGAGACCTTCGCCGAGGCCATCAGGTAGGCCTGTTTGGTCTCCCCGGTGAGGTAGCCGACCTGGTCTACCCGCACCACCCCGCTGACGGCCGCGTCCGCGGGCAACACCGCCACGACGAACGCCGTCACGAGCGCGCCGCCGGCCGCAACCGCACTTATTCCTCGAATGCCACCTAGCCGCCAGACGCTGGTCACTTGGCCTCCCGCCGTGGGCACGTGACTAATGAGCAGGCGCTGCGCAACGTACTTGCCACCTGAGCGGGTGGTCAAGAGGCATCTTCACGTTTAGTAATCGACGTTAGTAAATTGCCCTGATCGGAAATTGACGATGGATTGCCGCGGGCCGTCAGGGTAGGCGGAGACTGAACCCCCGCCGCACGCCGGCGGCGGTAGCGCCACTGATCAGGGACCGTTCGAGTCGACGTAGGTAGGTGAGCTCCCCGTGATCCCGGGACGGCTGAGTGCGGCGCGGCGCGTCGCCGATGCGATCGTGCCCGCCAGCGCTACAACCACGAGAGCCACCACGACAACCAGGTTCGAGGCCCCGAACAGTTTCAACGCGCTTGCCAACAGCACCAGCACGAGCGCGGCCCGGATCGCACCCGCGGGCGCCCGCGACGATAGCCGGGCGCCGAGCAGCACCCCGGGTATCGAGCCGACGAGGATCGCCGCGGAGAGGTCCAGGTGCAGGTCGCCGAAGAATACGTGCCCCAGCGCCGCCGCGGCGACCAGCGGAACGGCCTGGACGAGATCGGTGCCGACGAGGTCGTTGGCGCGCAGCGTGGGGTACAGCGCCAGCAGTACGACGATGATCAGCGAGCCGGACCCGACCGAGGTCAGCCCGACGACGAGACCGCCTAGCGCGCCGAGTAGCAGGGTGGGCACCGGGCGTACCCGCAAGGGGGCTCCCGAAGGCCCGCCGCCGGCGCGCCGCGAGGTTTCCCGGTACGCCTTCACGATCAGCCCCGCGACGGCGAGGAGCAGCGCGACACCCAGCGCCAACTGCACGGCATGCTGGACGCCGCCACCCGTGCCGATGGCCCGCATCAGCAGGACGCCCAGGAACGCGCTCGGCACGCTGCCGGCACAGAGCCATCCGACGAGCGACCAGTTGACGGTGCCGCGACGGATGTGCACGAAGCTGCCGAACGGCTTCATCACCGCGCTCGCCACGAGGTCACTGGAGACAGCCGCGAGCGGCGGTACGCCGAAGAAGAGCACGAGGACCGGGGTCATCAGCGCGCCGCCGCCCATGCCAGTGAGGCCGACGACGATGCCGACACCCAAGCCGGCGAGCGTGAGGACGGGATCCATCCGTCGAGTGTTGACGGCGATCGCCGCGTTGTCCACCTATCCGCCCTAGTTGATAGGGAATTGCCGGCCACGTCACACCCGACCGTCCCCTTCCCTGGCTACCCCCCGCCGTGGCCATGCGCCTGGAAGAATGAGCGCTTCCACCGATCCGGGAGGAACCAATGTCCGAGTCGCCCCCACCGCCCGGATTTCAGGTGCCGCCACTGGGCCCGGTCCCACCGCCGACCCCGTTCGCGGACCCGTCGGACCCGCTGATCAGCACCGACTACGCCGGCTGGTGGCGGCGCAACATCGGCATTCTCAGGGCTTACTGGCGACCACTGGCGCTGCTGCAGGTGATCGGGGCCATCGCCGCGCTGGTGCTGCGGGTTCCCGCCGAGATCATCGCGGTGCTCCAGACGCGGGGGCTGACGACCGGACCACCTTCCGACAACCGCGCCGTCCTGCGCGCCCTCGGGCAGGCACTACCCGGGCTCGGCGCCGCAGCGGCGGGTTCGATCCTCGCGGGGCTGGCCGCCGCCCTGGTGTCGCTGGCGGGCATGCGACTGATCGTGGTAGCCGTGACCGGCGGTCAGCCAGACGTCGGCGATGCCCTGCGCGGCGCGCTCGGGCGGCTGTTTCCATTCGTCGGCTGGGGGTTGCTGGCCGGGCTGATGCTCTTGGCGGGCTTCTGCGCCTGCTTCGTCCCCGGGCTCTACCTCGTCGCCGTGTTCATGGTGCTGCCCGCCGTCGTACTGTTCGAGCGCGGCGGGGTCATCGCGCGCTGCTTCAAGCTCTTCCACGCCGACGTCGGGGCCTCCCTGGCCCGGGTCGCGACCATCGCCGCAATCACCGTCGCCGTCTCACTCGTGTCCAGCGTGGTCGGCACGATCATCAGTACCGTGACGCACGCCGCGACCGCGGGCACCGGCGGCCTGGTGACCGCCGCCCTGGTCACGGCCGTGTTCGACGTCGCGGTCAGCGCCGGGCTCGGTGTCGTGCTCACCCCGCTCATCCTGACCACGTACGCCGACGAGCGGGCGCGTCGGGAGCCGCTGCACTCCGGCGTCCTCGCCCACGAACTGGCCACCGCCTAGCACCGGGGTGACGTGGTCACCCTCGGCGCCGACCCGGTTGAGCAGGACAACCCCGGCCCCGATGAGCAGGCGGACAGACGTCGACGGCAACCCGGCCGTCACGGTTCATGGGCTGTAACCCGTGAACCGGCCGGGTCGTCGTGGACGTCGAGCATTGCCGGTGCGCTTACGTACCTCTCGTCAGTTGGCCGACGGGACCCGGGCCGTGCCGGGACCGCTCGCTCGTTCAGTCCCGGAGACCAGGTCGGCGTACTCCGGATGACGCTTGATGTAGGTGGAGATGAAGGGGCAGCTCGCGACTGCCCGGTCACCGCCCGCGCGTACCGCGTTGAGAGCGCCGGCGGCGAGCTTGCTGCCGAGCCCCTGCCCCTCGAACTCCGGGTAGACCTCGGTGTGGGTGAAGTCGACGGTCCTGGGCGCCCGTCGGTACTGCGTGAAGCCGGCCACCCGGCCATCAATGCGCACCTCGTAACGGGACAGTTCGGGGTTGTGGACAATGGTCATGTCGGACACGTTGCCGCCTTTCGCGAAGGACTTACTCGACTTCGGCGCTGCCGTTGACCCGGAGCTTGCGTCGAGCGCGTTCGTAGAACGTGGTCTCGCCGAGCCGGACCACGCGCGCTGCGGCCGGCACCGGTTTGATCAACAGGCTGTCACCGGCCGTTATGTACCCGCGTACAGCGCCGTCAACCTCCACTGCCAGTCGGCCGCTCGTCGGCAGCACGTCGAGGACCAGTCGCTCGTCCAGGGATAGCAGTAGCGACCGGTTGAACGACGAATGTGCCGCTGCCGCCCCGACGAGCAGACCCTCCACATTGGGCGAGACGATCGGGCCGCCGGCGGAGAAACTGTACGCGGTGGAGCCGGTCGGGGTGGAGACAATGACGGCGTCCGCGGCGTACTGCACGAACTGGTGCCCCTCCACCGTGATGCCGACCGCCGCCATGTGGTCACCGGGTATCCGGGCCAGCGCGATGTCGTTGAACGCGGTGACCGTTTCTCCGTCGGGCAGCACGGTGGACACCGCCAGTCGCGGCTCGACGGTGTACTGCTGCTCGTCGATGGCGGTCAGCGCGGCCGGCAGCCGGGGCACGTCGACCTCCGCCAGGAAGCCCAGCCGCCCGAGATTGACCCCGAGGATGGGCGTCTTGCGCCCCTCGGCCAACCGCATCGTGCGCAACATCGTTCCGTCACCGCCGAGGCTTACCAGCAACTGCGAGCGATCGGCCAGTTCGGGTGGTTCGACGGCGACCGCGCTGCAGTCGATGCGGTCGACCTCGTCGTACAGGCCGAGCACCGTCACGTTCCGCTCGCGGGCCCATCTCAGGATCGTGTCGATCGCGGCTGCCGAGTCGCGCTGCGGATGCAGTACGAGGCCGACCGTGTGCACATGGCCCATTCCGTCACTGTACGGTCCGGGCTGCTCAGCGGTGCGCGTACGAGGGGGCGCCGGACACCTCGAATGCCACCTCGTCGACGAAGCACCACCACCAGTCCTCACCCGGCTCGAAGGACTGGACGATCGGGTGCCCGATGGCGTGGGAGTGGAGTCTGGCGTGCCGGTTGGGCGAGCTGTCGCAGCAGCCGACGTGCCCGCAGGTCATGCACAGCCGCAGGTGTACCCAGCTACTGCCGGCCGCGAGGCAGTCCTGGCAACCGTCAGCGGCGGGCGTGACCTCCCGGACCTGGTTGACGTGGATGCAGGCCGGCATTGTCATGATCAACCCCTTCATGATCCCGAGGAATCCTCACCGCTGTGGCTACCCGAACTTTCCGTGATCACGAGGAGGTCGGGCCCGGATCCGCGCCTTTCCCATCTCGGTTCCAAGGCGGGATCATGAAACGGGGGCCACGGTTGCGGTCGGGCCGGCGTCGGGCAGGCTGAACGGATGCGCCTCGCCACGTGGAACGTCAACTCGGTACGGGCCCGACTGCCTCGGCTCCTGGACTGGCTGACCACGACCAAGCCCGACGTCGTCTGCCTTCAGGAGACCAAGTGCTCCGCCGACACCTTCCCCGCGGCCGAGGTCGCCGAGTTGGGGTACGCCACCGCAGCGCACGGCGCCGGCCAATGGAACGGCGTCGCCCTGCTGTCGCGGGTCGGCCTCGACGAGGTTACGCGCGGCTTCCCGGAGGAACCGGGCTTCCCCGACCCGGAGGCGCGAGCCATCGCCGCGACCTGCGACGGGGTACGGGTCTGGTCGGTGTACGTGCCGAACGGCCGCACGCCGGACTCCCCGCACTACACGTACAAGCTGGCCTGGCTCGCCGGGCTGCGCGAAGCCCTGGCGGCGGACATGGCCACCGGGCGGCCGCTGGCGGTCTGCGGCGACTTCAACGTCGCCCCGACCGACGCCGATGTGTGGGACCCGGCCCTCTTCATCGGTTCGACGCACGTGACGCCGCCCGAGCGGCAGGCACTGGCCGACATCCGCGCGCTCGGCCTGAACGATGTGGTGCCGCGCCCGATGAAGGGCGACAACCCGTTCACGTACTGGGACTACCGCGCCGGAATGTTCCACCAGGACAAGGGCATGCGCATCGACCTGGTCTACGCCACCGGCGAGTTGGCCGGTCAGGTGCGGTCGGCGTATATCGACCGGGAGGCCCGCAAGGGCAAAGGGCCGTCCGACCACGCACCGATCGTGGTCGACTTCTGACGAAAACCGACCCTACTTCTTGACCTCGACAACCCGCTAACCCGGCGGGTTCGCTGGTCACCCTCTTCCCCACGCACCCCTCAAGGGACAAGATCAGGCATCTGAACGCATGTCGATCAGTGCCGCCGGCATGCGCCCCGACAGGGAGGGTCTGTGAAGGGAAAGAAAGCAGGTTTACGGACGAGAAGATTCCTCGTCCTGAGCGCCACGGCCGTCATGGCCGCCACGAGTGTGGGATCGGCCGCATGGGCGGGCTCGGCCGCTGGCACCGCCGCGGGCACGGGCGTGCCGAGCATCAACTGGGGCAAATGCGAGAGTCCGGGCCTCGCGCGAAGGGGCGCGGAGTGCGGCTATGTCTCCGTCCCGCTCGACTACAGCCACCCGAACGGCAAGAAGATCGAGCTCGCGGTATCGCGGGTCAAGCACAAGACGCCGGACTCCGAGTACCAGGGCGTCACGCTGGTCAACCCGGGCGGCCCCGGCGGCTCCGGCCTCGGCCTGGCCGTCCTCGGCGAGTTCGTGCCCAAGCAGGCGGGTGACGCCTACGACTGGATCGGCTTCGACCCCCGGGGCGTCGGCTCCAGCAAGCCGGCCCTGTCGTGCCTGCCGGACTACATGGGTCCGAACCGCCCCGACTACATCCCGTGGAACAAGTCGCTGGAGAAGACCTGGCTGGACCGGTCGAAATCGTACGCCGACGCGTGCCACAAGAACGACGCCATCGGGCTGCTCGACCATATGACCACGGTTGACGCGGCCAAGGACATGGACCGGATCCGTGCCGCCCTCGGCCAGCAGCAGATCAACTACTACGGCTTCTCGTACGGCACCTACCTGGGCCAGGTCTACTCGACGCTGTACCCCGAGCGGATGCGGCGGATGGTGCTCGACGGCAACGTCGACGCGCGCAAGGTGTGGTACCAGGCCAACCTCGACCAGGACGTGGCGTTCGAGCGCAACATCAAGATCTGGTTCGGCTGGCTGGCCAAGTACGACAGCGTCTACCACCTCGGCAACACCGCGCAGGCGGTCGAGGCGCGCTGGTACGCCGAGCAGTTCAAACTGCGCGTGAAGCCGGCTGGCGGCGTCGTCGGTCCCGACGAGTGGACCGACATCTTCCTGCAGGCCGGGTACTACCAGGTCACCTGGACCGACCTGGCCGACACGTTCGCGAACTGGGTGCACAAGGGCGACCCCGCGCCGCTCATCGCCGCGTACGAGAGCACCGACGGGCCGGGCAACGACAACGGGTTCGCCGTGTACAACGCGGTTCAGTGCACGGACGTGCAGTGGCCGAAGAGTTGGGACCAGTGGAAGCGCGACAACTGGAAGACGTTCCTGTCCGCGCCGTTCGAGACCTGGGGCAACGCCTGGTTCAACGCGCCGTGCCTGTACTGGCCGGCCAAGGCCCACACGCCGGTGAACGTCGACGGCCGCAAGGTCACGAGCGCCCTGCTCATCAACGAGACCCTGGACGCGGCAACGCCGTTCGAGGGCAGCCTCGAACTTCGTCGGCGATTCCCGAACGCGGTCCTGATCGCCGAGCCGGGCGGCACGACCCACTCCGGCTCGCTTTTCGGTAACGCGTGCGTCGACGACCAGATCGCCGACTACCTCGCGACGGGCAAGCTGCCGGCCCGCAAGGCCGGCGACGGCCCGGACACGACGTGTGACCCGCTTCCCGAGCCGGTTCCCGCCGCCGCGCCGTCCGCGGCGTCGACGATGCAGGCCCAAGCGGTCCCGGTCCGGCCCGCCCGGCCGGTTCCGCTCGGGCGTAGTTAAGAAACCATCCGTGATCAGGGAGAGTTTGGGGCGCTATGGCACCGCAAACTCTCCCTGATCACGGGAGCTGCGCGGGTCAGCCGGCGACGGCCACGGCGGGCTCAACCACCGGCAGTACCGTCCGGCGGCGCATCAGCAGCGACAGCCCGGCCGCGGCGAGGGCCAGCGCCCCGGCTACGTACCAGGCCAACGTGTAGTTGCCGAGCCGGTCGCGGACGACACCCGCGGCCGTCGCCGCGAACGCCGCGCCGATCTGATGGGAGGCGAACACCCAGCCGAAGACGATCGGGCCGCTGGCTCCGAAGTACTGCCGGCACAGGGTGACGGTGGGCGGCACGGTAGCCACCCAGTCCAGCCCGTAGAACAGGATGAATACCAGCATGCTCGGGTGCGCCGAGGCCCCGAACAGGCTGGGTAGGACCAGTAGCGAGGCGCCGCGCAGCGCGTAGTAGACGCCGAGCAGCAGCCGGCTGTCGACCCGGTCGGTGAGCCAGCCGGACGCGATCGTGCCCGCGATGTCGAACACTCCGATCAGCGCGAGCAGGCCGGCCGCGGCGGTCTCGGGCATGCCGTGGTCGTGCGCGGCCGGGATGAAATGGGTGCCGACGAGGCCGTTGGTGCTCGCGCCGCAGATGGCGAAGCCGCCGGCGAGCAGCCAGAACGATCGGGTACGGGCGGCCGACGACAGCGCGCCCAGCGCCCGCCGTGCGGCGCCCTGTCCGCCAGCCACCGCCGGCACAGGCGCTGCGGTCGCACCGTAAGCGGTCACGCCCAGGTCGGATGGGTGATCGCGCAGTCGCCACAACACCAGGGGTACGACCGACAGCGCGGCCGCGGCCACGACCAGTGCCGCGGCCCGCCAGCCGTGGAGCTGGACCAGGTATGCCAGCAGCGGCAGGAACACCAGTTGCCCGGCCGCCCCGCCGGCGGTGAGTACGCCGGTCACCAGACCGCGCCGGTGCACGAACCACCGACCGATGACCGTCGCGACGAAGGCGAGCGCCATCGAGCCGGTACCGAGTCCGACGAGGACGCCCCACAGCAGGATGAGCTCGACGCTCGACTTCATGAACACGGTCAGGCCGCTGCCGGCCGCGACGAGCACCAGCGCGGATGCCACGACGTACCGGATGCCGAACCGTTCCATGAGCGCGGCGGCGAAGGGCGCGGTCAGCCCGTACAGGATGAGGTTGACCGACACGGCGGCCGAGATGACGCCGAGCGGCCAGCCGAACTCATCGTGCAGCGGGTGCAGCATGACGCCCGGCGTGGCACGGAAACCGGCGGCGCCCACCAGGGCGACGAAGGCGACGGCGGCGACGGCCCAGGCGGGGTGCGGTCGGCGGGCCACGAACAAGGGTCGACGAGTCACGAACAAAGTCTGATGGATTCCGTACGGAAGGCCACTGGCCGGCTGGCCATCATGCGCAAGAATCAGGCCATGCCGACTCGTCACCGAATCGCTGTTCTCGCGCTCGACGACGTGGTCGCCTTCGACCTCGGGGTGCCCGCCCAGGTGTTCGGCGCCGCCCGCACGTCGGCAGGTGCCCGGCTCTACGAGGTCACGACATGCACGCCGGATGGCGGCCCGGTCCGTACCACCGCCGGCTTCCAGGTCCTGCCCGACAACGGCCTCGCCACGACGGCATCGGCGGACACCGTGATCGTGGCCGGCATTCATCGCGGGCCGTCGCTCACCGACGGCACCGTCAGCCCGGAGGTCGCCGCGGCGCTCGTCGCCGCCAGGGACCGGGGTGCGCGGGTCATGTCGATCTGCACGGGCGCGTCCGTCCTCGCCGCCGCCGGCCTGCTCGACGGCCGGCCGGCCACCACCCACTGGCACTACGCCGATCTGTTCCGCAGGCTGTACCCGCGGGTCAAGCTCGACCCCGACGTGCTCTTCGTCGACGACGGCGACCTGTTGACCTCGGCCGGCGTCGGCGCCGGAATCGATCTGTGCCTACACGTCGTCCGCCGCGACCACGGCAGCGAGGTCGCCAACCGGGCCGCCCGCCGCTGTGTGGTGCCGCCGTGGCGCGAGGGTGGCCAGGCCCAGTACATCGAGCGCCCACTGCCGCGCGCCGCGGAGACGACGACCGCGGCCTCGCGACGCTGGGCTCTGGGGCATCTCGGCGATCCGCTCACTCTAGCGGTGTTGGCCGAACAGGCGAACATGAGCGTACGGACGTTCACCCGCCGCTTCCGCGAGGAGACCGGAGTCAGTCCGACCCGGTGGCTGCTCCAACAGCGGGTCGACCACGCCCGGCTGCTGCTGGAGAGCACTGACCTGAGCGTCGACCAGATCGCCCGGCGAGCAGGCTTCGGTACGGCGACATCGCTTCGACAGCACCTGCACGCTGCGATCGGAGTCGCGCCGATGACGTACCGGCGTACCTTCACGCGAACCGGCGCGGCCCGGTAACACGCCATTGGCGGACACCTACATTACGGGTGGTAGTTACCGGTTCGTACAGCAGTGATGGGCCCGACGGGGGTTTCCATCACCTTGCGAACAAGAGCTACCGTGTACCCGCACGTTGGTCGCTGGAGTGTCAGAAAGGGAGGGCGATGCCCGCCGGTTCGCATCCCCCGGGTCGTGATGGCGCCGAGCGGCGCTCTGGCCCCGTGTTCACATCGGGGTCGGTCTTCACGTCAGGATCCGCGAGCGGGGGCACCCAGCCATCCACAGCCGCCCGGCCGGCAGCTTTCGCAAGTGCACCTGTGACGCCAGGCGGGCCGCCGCCCGCCTCGATGCCGCCGGCCGCCACCAAGCCGCCCGCCGCATCGAGGAAGAAGCGGCGCGGCGACCCGTGGTGGGCGAAGGTGCTGGTCATCAGCGGTGCCCTGCTGATGCTGCTCAGCGGCACCGCCATCGCCGGCGTCACCGTGCTGCTCGACCGCTACACCGGCTCGGTCAACCAGCAGAACCTGATCGGATCCGAGGCGATGGCCACCGGCACCTCGATCAACGGTGCGCTGACCATGCTGCTCGTCGGCATCGACGAGCGGCCCGGCGAAAATGCCGAGGGCTCGCGCTCCGACTCGATCATCCTGGTGCACATCACCGCCAACCACGACGCGGCCTATCTGGTGTCCATCCCGCGCGACTCCCGGGTTCAGATTCCGGCGTTCTCGAAGAGCCGCTACCCCGGCGGCACCGATAAGATCAACTCAGCGTTCTTCTTCGGCAGCCAGAACGGTGGCGGACGCGCCGGCGGCTTCGAACTCCTGGCGCTCACGATCAAGAGGATGACCGGCATCACGTTCAACGCCGGGGCGATCGTCAACTTCTCAGGATTCCAGGCCGTCACCAAGGCCCTCGGCGGGGTTCACATGTGCGTCGACGAGAAGACGACCTCCATCCACATTGGCCACGACTCGCGCGGCAACACCGTAGCCCCGTTCCGGATGACCGCCGATCTCCGGCCGATTCCGGTACCCGGGGTGAAGCCGCAGGTGTACCTGCCCGGCTGCCAAGACATGGCCGACTGGCAGGCCCTGGACTACGTGCGCCAGCGCGAGTTGATCCCGGACGGCGACTACGGCCGACAGCGCCACCAGCAGCAGTTCGTCAAGGCGCTCGCGAAGAAGACCATGAGCGCCGGAGTGGTGGCCAATCCGAAGAAGCTCGACGCCGTCGTCCGCGCTGCCGGCCAGGCGCTGACCGTCGACAGCGGGCGCTTCGCCTTGAGCGACTGGCTGTTCACCCTCAAGGACGTCGACCCGGCCGGCGTCACCATGATCAAGACCAATGCCGGGAACTTCCACTCCGAGACCGTCGGCGGCCAGTCATTCGAGACGCTCGACCCCACCAGCCTCGACCTGTTCCGGTCGGTACGCGACGACAATGTCGCCTATTTCGTCAGCCAACACCCCGACTGGGTCAACGCCGACGGGGCGGCTGTCGGGGGCTGACCCGGCCGGGTCGGTCAATGCACCGTGGTAGCCGCCGGCCGCCTCGGATAGCGTGGCAGGTGTGCTTGGCCTGCCCGCAGGCATCCGCGCATGCCTGTTCGATCTTGACGGCGTTCTTACCCCGACCGCCGTGGTGCACGCGGCGGCGTGGCGGGAGATGTTCGACGACTTCCTGCGGCAGCGTGCCGAGCGCACCGGGGAGGCGTTCGTG
>JAOPWA010000525.1 GCA_025965915.1 Dactylosporangium sp.
GCACCTGATCGACGGGTACATGCCCGGGATGCGCGAGGGCGACATCCTCGGCCACGAGTTCGTGGGCGAGGTCGTGGAGATGGGGCCGGACGTGCGCACGCTGGAGGTCGGCGAGCGGGTCGTCGTCGGGTCGACCATCGGCTGCGGTGGTTGCTGGTACTGCGACACCGACCAATGGTCGCTGTGCGACAACACCAACCCGAATGCCGCGCTGTCGGAGCGGCTGTGGGGCCAGTCGCCGGCGGCCACGTTCGGGTCCTCGCACCTCACCGGCGGCTTCGCGGGTAGCCATGCCGAGTACGTGCGGGTGCCGTTCGCCGACTACGGCGTCTACCGCGTACCACTGGGCATCCCCGACGACTCCGCGGTGTACGCCTCGGACGCGGTGCCGACCGGCTGGATGGCCGCGGAGATGTGCGACATCCACGACGGTGACGTCGTCGCGGTGTGGGGAGCCGGCGGTGTCGGCCAGATGGCGGCGCGCTCGGCCCTCGTCCTCGGTGCGGGGCGGGTCATCGTGATCGACCGGTTCCCCGATCGGCTCGCGGCCGCCCGGGACAATGTCGGAGCTGACACCCTCGACTACAAGGCCATCGACGTGCAGGAGGCGCTGCGCGAGATGACCGCCGGTCGCGGGCCGGACGCGTGCATCGAGGCGGTCGGCATGGAGGCCGACGAGAGCGGCGTGCTCGGCGTGTACGACCAGACGAAGCGTCTGATGCGATTGCAGTCCGACCGGCCGGCGGCGGTACGGGAAGCGATCCTGGCCTGCCGCAAGGGCGGTACGGTCTCGATGGTCGGCGTGTTCGCCGGGCTGGTGGACAGATTCCCGCTCGGCGCGCTCATGCACAAGGGCCTGACGTTACGCTCGGGCCAGCAGCACTCGCAGAAGTACCTTCCGGTCGTGCTGGACCGGATGGCGCGGGGCGACATCTCGACCGGTTACCTGACGACGCACCCGATGCCGCTGTCCGAGGGCCCGCGCGGCTACGACATGTTCAAGCGCAAGATTGACGGCTGCCTCCGGGTGGTCTTCCACCCTCAGGCCTGACCGTCGCCCGGGCTCAACAGGTCGGGTACCTGACGCAGCGCCTCGGCGGCCTCGTCCTGCGCGTACTCGCCCTCGGGTAGCCCGTCGACGATGGCGAGCTGGTCGGCGGGTAGTTCAGCTGTTACTGCGGCCCGGTGGATCTCGTCGCGGCACAGGCGCTCCTGCCCGTGGTATGTATACACGTGGTCGAGAAACGCGTCCAGACTCATGGCTTCGGAGCTACCCGACCGGAAGGCCGCGAAACGGGCCGGACGTTTCATGATCAGGAAAAAGGAGCGCCAGCGGGTTACTGAGCCCGAAGTCGGGGTAACGCAGGCGCCGTGCCTGCTTCGATCGGTTCTGATCTCGTTCCCGACGTACGCAAGATAGTGGTACTTCGGGTGAGTGCCCTCGGTGACTACATCTTCACCCTGCCTGCCCTGTACGCGTTGAAAGCCGCGTATCCCGATGCGGAGCTGACTCTGCTGGGAGCACCGTGGCACGTCCGTGTCCTCTCCGGACGCCCCGGGCCGGTCGACCGCGTGGTCGCCGTTCCGGCGGTGCCCGGCGTACTCGGCGGCGACAACGCGCCCGGCGAGCTCGACGCCTTCAATCGCTGGGCGGCGGGGGAGGGGTTCGACATCGCGCTGCAGATGCACGGTGGCGGCAAGTACAGCAACCCGTTTGTCCACTCCCTCGGCGCCCGGATGACAGCGGGCCTACGGGCGGCGGACACGTCGGTCCTGGACCGCTGGATCCCGTACATGTACTACCAGCCGGAGGTGTTCCGGATGCTCGAGGTGGCGGGCCTGGTCGGCGCCACCCCGGTGACCCACAGCCCCCTGTTCGAACTCACCGCCGACGACCGGGCGCAGGTCCGCGCGGTGCTCGGTCCGCCGGGACGCCCCCGGGTCGTGCTGCACCCGGGTGCGACCGACCCGCGGCGGCGCTGGCCGGCGGAGCGGTTCGCCGCCGTCGGCGACACGATCGCGGACGCCGGCGTCGAGGTTCTGGTCACGGGTATCGGGTCGGAGCGGGAGATAGTCGAGGAGGTGTGCGACCGGATGCGCCACCACGCCCGCCCGGTCGTCGACGAGCTGACCATCTCCGGCCTCGCCGGCCTGCTCGCCGACTGCGCGCTCGTCGTCTCCAACGACACTGGTCCGCTGCACATGGCCGCGGCGGTCGGCACCCGTACCCTCGGGTTGTTCTGGATCGGCAACATCATCAATGCGGCGCTGCCGGAGCGGGGCCGGCACCGGCCACTGATCTCCTGGACGATCCACTGCCCGGAGTGCGGCCTCGACTGCACCCGTGACATCTACCCGGCGCGCACCGGCGGCACCGGCTGCCGGTGCGCACCTTCGTTCATCGCGGACATTCCGGTCGTCGAAGTGGCGGCCGAAGCGCTGAACCTGCTCGGGGCCTATCGCGGGGATCCTGAGCTGGCTCCGGCCGGCAACCGGTGACGTACCGCCCGTACTCCACGTCGGACCCTCCCCATGATCGCGAAGAGCTGGTGTCGTCGACTCCATGTGATCATGGCGACGGAAACTGGAAAGTTTATTGACTATTTGGGTGTCCCGATGTGAGCATTTCTAGGACCGGGGGCACCGAGAGCGCTCCCACGGGACTTCGGGGGTAAGCCGCCCATGACTGGTCAGCGCAGCGACTACCTGCTGCGGCTCGCCGACGCCGTGCTGCAGCCGGGCTTCGTCGGGACCGCTCCGCCCGCCTGGGTGCGCCGCCGCCTCGCCCACGGCCTCGGTGGCGTCGCGCTGTTCAGCCGCAACATCATCGATCCGGCCCAGGTCGCGGCATTGACCGCGGCACTGCGCGCGGAGAACCCGGACGTGATCGTCGCCATCGACGAAGAGGGCGGCGACGTGACCCGTCTGGAGTCGCGTACCGGCAGCACACGGCCGGGAAACCTCGCACTCGGCGCGGTAGACGAACCCGAACTGACCGAGGCGGTGGCCTGCGAGCTGGGACAGGAACTGGCCGCGGCGGGCATTACGCTCAACTACGCACCCGACGCCGACGTCAACTCCAATACCGACAATCCGGTCATCGGGGTGCGCTCATTCGGCTCCGACCCCGATCTGGTCGCGCGGCACACCGCCGCCTGGGTACGCGGTCTGCAGTCAACCGGGGTCGCGGCCTGCGCCAAGCACTTCCCCGGCCACGGCAACACCAGCGTCGACTCCCACCTCGCCGCGCCGATGATCGAGGCGAGCCGCGAAGAGCTCTTCGCCTGCGAGCTGGTGCCGTTCCGGGCTGCCGTCGAGGCGGGCGTGCAGGCGATCATGAGCGCGCATCTGTTCGTACCCGCGATCGACCCCGATCTCCCGGCCACGCTAAGTCGCCGGTTGTTGATCGATGTGCTGCGCGGTGACCTCGGCTTCGACGGATTGGTCATCTCCGACGGGATCGAGATGGCCGCCGTCTCCCGACCGTACGGGCTGACCGGCGCGGCCGTGCGTGCGCTCGCGGCCGGCGCCGACGCGATCTGCGTGGGCGGCGAAACCGCCGATGAGGAGGCCGCCGCGGCACTGCGCGACGCGGTCGTGGACGCCGTGACCGCCGGTACGCTCCCCGAAGAACGACTGGTCGACGCCGCCGAACGGGTGTGGCGGCTGGCCCGCTGGACGGCTGTCCGGCTGCCCCGCCCGGGCGCCGCACCGGTTGGTTCGGCTGTGCGGATCCGCGCCAACGACCCGAATGCCCGCAACAGCGATGGAGCGAATGGCCTCAACGGGACGGACAGCCTCAACGGGACGGACAGCCTCAACGGGACGAACGGCCTCGACGACACGAACGGCCTCGACGACACGAACGGCCTCGACGGCGATGGAGCGAGCGGCCTCAACGGCACGAGCGGGCAGGGCGCGGCCCTCGGGCTCGCCGCCGCCCGCCGGGCGGTGCGGGTCAGCGCCGACGGCGGCCCCGCTCTGCTGCCCCTGACCAGCGCACCGCACGTGGTGGAGTTTGTGGCTCCCGGCAACATGGCGATCGGCCCGGAGACGCCATGGGGCGTGGCCGAGCCGCTCGGCGGGCTGTTGCCGGGTACCACGGCGGTCAGGATTGCCGCCGACGAGTCCGGCGACGAGGCGCGCCTCAGTAAGGTGGCACTGGAGCCGGCCGCCGGGCGGCCACTGGTGCTCGTGGTCCGCGATGCCCACCGTCACGCCTGGATGACGCGGGCGCTGGGGACATTGCTCGTCGCCCGCCCCGATGCGGTCGTGGTGGAGATGGGTGTGCCAGCGGTCCGCTCGGGACGGGTGTATCTAGCCACGTACGGCGCGAGCCGCGCGAACGGCCTGGCCGCTGCCGAGATCCTCGCCGGCCGCGCCTGACAGGTCGCCGGTGGCTGCGGTAGCGGGCAGCGACCTTCGGCGGTAGCGGGCAGCGACGTATCGCCGTACCGCGCCCCGCTTCCGACCTCCAAGATCTCAAGTAGGTCTGCGTTACTGAGGTCTCCATGGCCGGGAGACCTCAGTAACGCAGACCCGACGCGGATCATGCCGCGTCGGACAGCTGGCGCGAAGAAGTCGGCGCGAAGAAGTCGGCGCGAAGATGCTCGCGCGAAGAAGTCAGCCGGTGCGGGCGGCCTGGACGGCCTCGACGAGCTGGGCGCGGGCCCGTGCGACCCGCGACCGGATCGTGCCCACCGGGACCTGCTCGATCTCGGCCGTCTCCTCGTAGGACAGGCCGAGAACCTGGGTGAGCACGAAGGCGCTGCGCCGGTCGTCGGACAGCGACCGCAGCAGGTCGCTGGCGGCGAGCAGTCCCGCCTGGTCGGGAACGTGGGTGGGGTGCGGTTGGGCGGCCAGCCGGTTGTCGAGTCGCCGCAGTCGGGTCAGCGAGCGGATGTGATCGGCACAGGCCCGGCGGGCGATGCCCAACAGCCAGGTCCGGGCGGTCGAGCGCCCTTCGAAGTCCGCGAGCGCGCGGAATGCCCGCAGGTAGGTGTCCTGGGTCAGGTCGTCGGCAGCCTCCCGGCTGACGAGCGCGGCGACGAACCGCCAGACCTCCGCCTGGGTGGCCCGCACGAAAGTGCTGGCAGCGGCCTTGTCACCGTCGCGAGCATCCAGCAACGACCGCGTGGCAGGGTCGATGAACCCCCCGATCTCGGCCGCACGCTCAGCGCTCACGCCGACCGACTTTACGTCCCTGAGGCCCCGGCGAGCAGCCCCGTCGGGAACTTTTCTCTTCGGGGCCGCGACTACCCGGTCATGACAGGCCACTCCGACCTCAGCTGTGACCAGGTGCGCCTGGCCCTCTCCGCACGTCTCGATGGCGAACCGCTCGGCGTCCCGGCTGACCGGCTGGGCTTGCATGTCGATACCTGCCGGGACTGCGCGGACTGGCGCAACCGGGCCGAACAGGTGACCCGGATGGTGCGGCTGCAACCGGCGCGCGTACCCGATCTCACCGAGGCGATCCTCGCTGCGGTCGCGGCCGACCAGGTGGACTCCGGTCCCGTGCCGCGGGCGCGGGGCCGCGGCGTCGCGTCGGGTCGCCAGGCGCTCACGCGCCTGCTGCAGGCCGCAGTCGCCGCGGTCGCCGCGATGCAGTTACTGGTCATCATGCCGATCATGCTGGGCATCAGCGCGGACGAGCACTCCAGTCACGAGGTCGGGGCGTTCGCGGCGGCGCTGGCCGTCGCCTTCCTGCTGGCCGCCTTCCAACCCCGGCTGGCCCGGGCCTACACCCCGATCGCGGTCGTGCTGGCCGTGTGCCTGACCGCCACCAGCGGTCTGGACATCGGCGAGCACCGGGTGACGGTCCTGCACGAGATCGGCGGCCACTTCGGCACGATCATCCAGGCCTGCCTGATCTTCGCCCTGGGACGGCTGTACTCCTCGCCGGCGGATGCCCCGTCCGACCGGTCCGCCGCCGACCCCGCCGGTCTCGTCGCGTAGCGCGAGCCGCTTGATACGCAGCCGGGTAGCGCAGCAGCCGCTCAATGCGCTGTCGGGTAGCGCAGCAGCCGCTTGATACGCAGCCGGGTAGCGGGCCACTCGCCGGTCCAGCCATCCTGCCCGGTCAGGGCCTCACGATCTTTTAAGCTCCGTACCCATGGCACGTACGGCATTCGGGCGACCACTACGCGGCGTTGCATTCGACGTCGCCATCTCGGTCGGCGTAGCCGCAGGGGGGCGAGGTAGCCATACCGGCGCCGTTCTCGGGGGTATCGGCGCGGTCGGTGAGCGCCGGCGCCCCGCCGTCAGAGAGCTGGGCGCCCTGCTCGACCGGTCCCGCGCGGCCGGACTGGTTGTCCGCGACGACGTGCGCGGTGACCCGGCAGACCTGCCCACCGGTGTGGACCTGACGATCTACCGGGTGGTACAGGAGTCGCTGACCAATGCGTTCAAGCACGCCGGGACCGGCGCCACCGTCGATCTCACCCTGGACTATTCGACGGCTGGCGAGATCGGGGTGAAGGTCGTCGACGACGGTGGCGGGTACGCCGTCGGTGGCCCTCCGCCCTCCGGCGGGCATGGGCTGGTCGGCATGCGCGAGCGGGTGGCGGTGTACGACGGCAGCTTCCACGCCGGGCCACGACTGGCCGGGGGCTGGGAAGTGGCCGTGCGCCTACCGATACCGTCGTCCAGCAGTCCCGAGGCCAAGGAGATGGCATGACGATCCGCGTGGTGATCGTGGACGACCAGGCGCTGGTACGGGCCGGGTTCAAGATGGTGCTCGGCTCGCAGCCGGACATGGAGGTCGTCGGCGAGGCGATCGACGGCGCGGACGCGTTGCGGGTACTCGCCCAGACCGAGGCCGACGTCGTCGTCATGGACATTCAGATGCCGACCATGGACGGGGTCGAGGCGACCCGGCGGCTGTCGCAGGGACCGGCCGGCCGTCGGCCGCGGGTACTCGTCCTGACCACGTTCGGCACCGAGACCGACGCGTTCGCCGCGCTGCAGGCCGGCGCCAGTGGTTTCCTGCTCAAGAACGTCCCGCCCGAGGAACTGCTGGCCGCGATCCGGGTGGTGGCCAGCGGCGAGGCCGTGGTGGCGCCCGGTATCACCCGTCGGCTGCTCGATCGGTTCGCCGGCCAACTCGGTGCAGGCCCCCGCACCGACCCGCGGCTGGCCCAGCTGACCGAGCGGGAGCGCGACGTCCTGCTGCTGGTCGCGCAGGGGCTGTCCAACGTCGAGATCGGCGTTCGCCTTCACGTCGCGGAGGCCACCGTCAAGACGCATGTGGGCAAGATCCTGACGAAGCTGGACCTGCGTGACCGGGTCCAGGCGGTGGTCCTCGCGTACGAGACCGGTCTGGTCACCCCGGGCACCTGAGCGCGACCTAAGACCTGAGTCGTAGGGGGTCCGCCTTACTGGGTGTTGTCCGATTTCTGGGGCTCACCGGCTCTCCTTGACCCGGCCCCGATGGGGCTGGGTGCTTGTTCGCCGTCCGGTTGCCAGCCGGCCTTGCGGCTGGTGGTGTACCGGTTCCGATCAGGGCCCGGGTCCGGTCCGTTGCGGGCCGGGGTGTGGGTGGCGATCGGCTCTTTCCCGCTGCATGTGGGTGCAGACCGGGTGGCGCTGGTCGGGCGGCCGCGACAAGCGGCGGATGGGCAGGATGCTGGTCGGGCCAGCGGGCCAGGTTGACCGCGGTCGAGGCCAGCCGGGTTCGGGTGCCGGCCGGCCGGTGCGCGTCGGGCCAGGTGGAATGGCCGCGATGGACCCGGCCGCCGGGGTGCCCAAGCAGCGGGCGAAGGACGCGATCGAGACCGTCGCCTCGAAGTACCCGACCGTGAGTTTCATGGACCGCGCCGCGTACAAGAAGATGCTCACCGGCACGGTGGACATGCTGCTGGCGTTCATCGCCGCACTGCTGGGCCTGGCCGTGGTCATCGCGCTGGTCGGCGTGGCCAACACGCTGACACTGTCGGTGGTCGAGCGCACCCAGGAGAACGGGGTGCTGCGTGCGGTCGGCCTCACCCGCGGCCGGACGCGGGCCATGCTCGCGGTCGAGGCGGTGCTCATGGCCCTGGTCGGGGCGCTCCTCGGCATGGGTCTGGGTGCGGCGGTCAGCGCCGGCGCTATGAGCTTCCTCAACGGCATGGGCGGCGAGTTCGTGGTGGTGCTGCCCTGGGGGCGGCTCGGTGTGATCCTCGGGGTAGCCGGGGTGGCGGCGCTCGCCGCCTCGGTCCTGCCGGCCCGGCGCGCTGTGAGCCGCCCCGTGGTCGAGGCGAGCATACGGGGGAGACTTCCACTTCGCCGCGCCATCGGCTAACCTGACGACATCCGCATCCACCGAACGGGTGGATTCGGCCGAGATGTTCGGTGCACACATCGTCAAGAAGCGGCGGTTGTCACTAGCGAAACCATCTTGCGCCGGCACTCAAGCAACGGGTGTCGAGCGACGTTAGTTCCCTGGTTGGGTGCTGCCCGCACGCATATTTGTGCACAGCGCCTGCCGCGACCTGGCACAAGAAGGATGACGCTGATGACTACCTCCCTGGACCGTAGTGCCCGCATCGACGACGACGTCACGACTGTTGAGGTCGAGACCCCCGCGACCACCACTGAGTCTGCGCCCGCGAGTACCCCTTCCCGTGCCGCCAAGGAAGCCGACGCGGCCGCCAAGGCCCTGATCGCGGCCCTGGCCGATCTTCCGGCCAACAGCCCCGACCGTCCGCGCGTGCGGCAGCGGCTGATCGAGGCGTACCTGCCGCTGGCCGAGCACCTGGCCCGCCGCTTCCGCAACCGTGGCGAGCCGCTCGACGACCTGGTGCAGGTGGCCTGCCTGGCCCTGGTGAAGTCGGTGGACGGCTACGACCACTCCCGCGGTGCCGCGTTCACCAGCTACGCGATCCCGATGATCCTCGGTGAGCTCAAGCGTCACTTCCGGGACAAGGGCTGGAACGTACGGGTGCCGCGCCGGCTGCAGGAGCTGCGGCTGGACATCGGCAAGGCGAGCGGTGACCTGGCTCAGCGGCTCGGCCACTCGCCGACGGTCGCCGAGTTGGCCGCCCACCTCAGCGTCGGCGAGGACGACATCATCGAAGCCATGGAGTCCGGCCACGCCTACCGGGCGTTGTCCCTGCACGCACCGGTGGCCGGCGACGAGTCCGGCACCGAGCTGGCCGACATGCTCGGCGACGTCGACCCCGACCTGGAGAACGTGGAGAACCGCGAGGCCCTGCGGCCGTTGATCGCCAAGCTCCCGAAGCGCGAGCAGCGGATCATCGTCATGCGGTTCTTCGGCAACATGACCCAGTCGCAGATCGCCGCGCAGATGGGCATCTCGCAGATGCACGTGTCGCGCCTGCTCTCGCACGCCATGGGTGTGCTGCGCGAGGGCCTTGTCGCCGACGCCCGCCGTTTCTAGAGCGCTCACGGTTACACCGCGCCCGCCGGCTGACCCGTCAGCCGGCGGGCGCGGTGTTCTGGCCGGGTCGAACACGTCTGATTCGTTCACGACACGGACGACGAGCCCCGTCTACGGTGGCGGCATGGCACTAACTTTCGACCTCATCGGCCTCGTCGTCGCGGACATGGGCAGGTCGCTGGCGTTCTACCGGCGACTCGGGCTGGACCTGCCGCCGGAGGCGGACAGCGAACCGCACGTCGAGGTGGCACTTCCCGGCGGCCTGCGGCTGGCGTGGGACACCGTGGAGACGATCCGTTCCTTCGACCCCGACTGGGCGCCCCCGCAGGGCGATCACCGGGTGAGCCTGGCGTTCCGCTGTGACAGCCCGTCGGAGGTCGACCGCACGTACGACGAGTTGACCGGCGCCGGCCATCACGGGCACAAGAAGCCGTGGGACGCCTTCTGGGGCCAGCGCTACGCCATCGTGCACGACCCCGACGGCAACAGCGTGGACCTCTTCGCTAACGCGTGAGCTCGGTCAGGCTGACACCGGCAGGGTCTTCACCTCGCGGGTGAGGTGGGCTTTGGAGGTTCGGCGTTTCAGCGTTTTCTCAGCGGCCACGAAGCAGAGTAGGTGCGCGGATTCGGCCGAAAGGGGACCCACCATGCGTGTGCTCGTGGTCGAAGACGAGGTCAGCCTCGCCGAGACCATTCGGGCAGGCCTACAAGGGGAGGGGTTCGCGGTCGACGTCGTGCATACCGGCATCGACGGGCTCTGGGCCGCGACCGAGAAGCCGTACGGCGTCTACGACGTGATCGTCTTGGACATCATGCTGCCGGGCATGAGCGGCTACGAGGTGTGCCGGCACCTGCGTAAGCGCGGGGTGTGGACACCCGTGCTGGTCCTGACCGCCAAGGACGGCGAGTACGACGAGGCCGACGCGCTGGACCTGGGCGCCGACGACTATCTGATCAAGCCGTTCTCCTTCGTGGTGCTGGTGGCCCGGCTACGCGCGCTGATCCGCCGGGGTGCCCCGCGGCGACCGGCGGTACTCACCGCCGGTGACCTCGCCCTCGATCCCGCTCGGCGACGGGTCACCCGGGCAGGGGAGGAGGTACCGGTGACCCCGCGCGAGTTCGCGCTGCTCGAATTCCTCATGCGCAACCGCGGCGACGTGGTGTCCAAGACCGCCATCATCGAGAGCGTGTGGGATGCCTACTTCGACGGCGACCCCAACATCGTGGAGGTCTACATCGGCTACCTGCGCAAGAAGATCGACCAGCCGTACGGGAAGGCGGCGATCGAGACGGTCCGTGGCGCCGGGTACCGGATCGCCGCTGACGGCGGCTGACCAGGGTTTCTGCCCGAGGAAACGCTGAAAAGATCCACTGGAGTTTTCAGCGGCTTCTCAGCGGACCGCGACATACGCTGCGGCAATGGTCGAGGCGCGCGGTCGGTTGCGGGTAGGCCCGCGACTGTGGAGCGGGCTGCGCGGGCGACTGGGGGTACGGCTACGGTCCGCGCTCGCCGCCGCCGCTGTGGTGGCGGTCGCCCTGCTGGTGGCGGGCCTCGTGGTCGTGTCGATCACGCGGGCGGCGCTGACGAGCAACGTGGATGCCGCGGCGACCCAACGGGCGGGCGAAGTGGCCGCCGCGCTCACCGCGGGCCGAGACGCCGGGCTCCGGTCGGCCCTCCGGTCCCCGCCCGGGGAACAGACGATCGTACAGGTCGTCGGCCCTGCCGATACCGTCACAGTGGCGTCCGCCGGGGTCGACGGCGAACCGCCGCTGTCGCCGTTGAGGCCGCCGGTCGGGCAGACGCTGCGCGAGCAGCGGACGCTGCCGGTCGCGGACCAGGACACCTTCCGGATCGTCGCCGTCGGCGTGGAAACGCCGCAGGGCGCGCGTACCGTCCTCGTGGGGCAGTCCCTGCGGCCGGTCGCCGACAGTGTCAGGGTGCTCAGCGCCATCCTGTTGGGCGGCTTGCCCCTGCTGGTGCTGGTCGTGGGCGCTGCCACCTTCGTCTTCGTCGCCCGGTCGTTGCGGCCGGTTGAGGCGATCCGCCGGCGGGTCGCGGGTATTACCGGCCGGGACATGCAGGCGCGGGTACCGGTACCCGCTGCCCATGACGAGATTGCAGCCCTGGCCGAGACGATGAACGACATGCTCGACCGCCTGGAGAGCACGGTCACGGTGCAGCGCCGGTTTCTGGCGGACGCCAGTCACGAGCTACGCAGCCCACTGGCGACGGTCCAGGTTGGCCTGGACATTCTCGCCAGCAGCCATGACCTGCCCGATGTCTCTCAGCAGCACGTCGAGCGGCTGCGGACCGAGACCGTCCGGCTCGGGCGCCTGGTCGGTGACCTGCTACTACTCGCACGCGTGGATGAACACGGACTTGCCCCGAGGCGGGACGACGTGGACCTTGATGATCTCGCCTATGCCGAGCGCGACCGACTAGCAGCCGAGCATCCGCGGTTGCGGCTCCAGTTGACCATCAAACCGGTACGTGTCCAGGGCGATCCTCATCACCTCGGCCGGGCACTGCGCAACCTCGTCGACAACGCCGCCCGCTATGCCCGTACGACCGTGACCATCCGGGTATGGGCCGATCCGACCGCCGCTTACGTGGAGGTCGATGATGACGGGCCGGGTATACCCGCAGCCGACCGGGGCCGCATCTTCGACCGCTTCGTCCGTCTGGACGACAGCCGCTCGCGAACGGACGGAGGCACGGGGCTCGGCCTGCCCATCGCGAGGGAGATCATCGCCGTGCACGGAGGTGCGGTCACCGTGATCGACTCCGATAGCGGTGCGGTGCTGCGTATCCGGCTGCCCAACGCACCGGTCGGACGCCGATCCGCGTAGGGCGTGAGTGGGCTGCGCTTGTGCGTCAGCGCGGCGCGGTTATCGCGTCACGGCAGCGGCTCATGCGGTCGATGTACTGCAGGACCGCGTGGAGCGCGGGGAACCAGCGGGACGTGATCTTGTAAATCAGCCACCCCACCAGGAGGCCGAGGAGTTCGGCGGTGGCGATCGCTCCAATGGGCATCACGTACACCATCTCCTTTTTCATCGGTTGCGGGCGCCCCGGTCTCGTGACGTCAGCTAACCGAATCGGGCCGGTTGGAACCGGTGCCGCCGCGTAGGTTCGCCGTACCCCGTCGCATGAGGGGCCAAATACAGGGGATACATGCGGTCCGACCCAAATGGGGGACGACAGATGGGGGAAGGAACAGAATGACAGGATCACCGGGTCGTGAGCCGCGTCATTCCGGAGACGTAGTCGGGCACTCGCCGGCTACGCGCACCATCGGTCTCGCGGTCATCACGCTCAGCTTGGCGGTAACCACCGCCTGTACCCAATCGGGTACGGACAAAGCGTCCGTGCGTAAGGAGTCGGCCAAGGAGGGGAAGGCCGATCAGAATGTGCCGCCCGCACTCGTGCTCACCCCGGCCGCGAACGCCACGAGCGTCGCCGCCGGTGAGGGGGTAACGGTGGCCACCGTGTCCGCGGTCCTGGCCACGGTCACGCTGACCGACGCGGAGAACAAGCAGGTGCCGGGTGCGTTCGACGCCGGAAAGCGCACGTGGCGCAGCAGCACCCCGCTTGCGTACGACAGTCACTACACGCTCACGGCGACCGGCACGGCGCGTAACGGGAAGCATCTGACGCAGACCAGCCCGTTCACCACCGTGAAGCCGGCCAAGCTGGTGAAACCAACGCTGAAGGCCAACAACAACATGCTGCTGGAGGAGCGCCAGTCGTACGGGGTGGGCCAGCCGGTCATCGTCGACTTCGGTGAGCCGGTATCCAACCGGGCGGCGGCCGAGAAGGCGCTCCAGGTCACCACGCAACCCCATGTCGACGGTGCCTGGCGCTGGATCAACGACCACGAGGTGCATTGGCGGCCGCCGGAGTACTGGAAGCCGGGCACCAAGGTGAGCGTCACGACCAACGTGTACGGCAAGGACCTCGGCGACGGCCTGTACGGGGACAAGGACACCGCCGGCTCGTTCACGATCGGACAGTCGAAGATCGCCGTCGCCGACGACGCGACGCACCACATCGCGGTGTACATCGACGGCAACATGGTTCGTGACGTTCCCACCGCGATGGGTAGGCACGAGCAGATCGGAAGTATCGACCTGCGCACCCGCAGCGGGCCACACGTCGTGCTCGGCAACGAGCGGGTGACCCGCATGTCGTCGGCTAGCTTCGGGCTGGGTGGCGCGGAGTCATACGATTCGATGGTCGAGTGGACCACCCACATCTCCTACGAGGGTGAGTACGTTCACGCGGCGCCGTGGAGCGTGGCCCAGCAGGGCAACAGCGACGCGTCGCACGGCTGCCTCAACGTCAATACCGAGAACGCGGTCTGGTTCGTGGAGAACTTCGGGCCCGGCGACGTCGTCGACGTACGCAACACCGGCTTGCCGCTGCCGGTCACCGACGGGCTCGGTGACTGGACGCTGAGCTGGCCGGAGTGGGTCAAGGGGAGTGCCCCGACACGCTAGGCACCTCATTGCCGAAGAACCGATGACGGCGCTGTGAACCAATGACAACGTCGTGAACCGACGACACCTCGGACAGTTGCGCGGCAGGTGGCGCGCAACTGTCCGAGAGCAAACTGTGGTGTGCCCGTGATCAGGGCTCGACGACCTCACCGGTCGCCGCGTCCACGACCGTGATCGCCTCCACCGGGCACGAGGCGACCGCGTCGAGCACGGCCTCGTGCGGTGCGACCTCGGGGGCCAGCGGGTGCGACCGGTTGTCGGCACCGAGCGCGAAGTGGCCCGGTGCCACACCCGCACAGCTACCCGAACCGATACAGCCGCCGTCGACGCGTACGCGCCACATCCATGGCCTCCCTACCAGTTGACGGGCAGTGCTTCGAGGCTGCGCACGACCATGCCCGACTTGAACCGCAGCTCGGCTTCGGGCACCGCGAGCCGTACGTCGGGCATTCGGCGCAGCAGGCCGCGCAGCGCCTCCTGCAGTTCCATCCGGGCCAGCTGCGCGCCCAGGCAGTGGTGTACGCCAGCGCCGAATCCCAGGTGCGGATTGTCGGTTCGTGACAGGTCGACCCGGCCGGCCTCGTCGAACGCGGCCGGGTCACGGTTGGCCGCGGCGAGGGCCGGTAGGACGGCTGCGCCGGCCGGCACGGTCACACCGCTCAGCTCCACGTCCTCGGTGGTGACGCGGGGGAGGGCGGCGCCGCCTTCACCGAGTTGTACGAACCGCATCAGCTCCTCGACCGCCCGCGGGATCCCGTCCGGGTCGGCGCGCAGCCGGGCCAGCTCGTCAGGGTGCCGCAGCAGGGTCAGCAGGAACATGTTGATCTGGTTTGCGGTGGTCTCGTGGCCGGCGATGAGCAGGCCGAGGCTGAGCGTGACCAGTTCGCTCTCGGAGAGCTTGTCCTGGGAGTCCCGGGCGTCGATGAGCGCGGTCATCAGGTCGTCGGCCGGCTCCGCGCGCTTGGCCGCGATCAGACCCTCGAAGTACTGCGAGAGCGCGTCGAACGCTGCCTGAATCTCGCCCGGGTCGCGCTTCCAGTCGCCCATCAACGTGTCCGACCACGCGTGGAAGATGTGCCGGTCGCCGGCCGCCACGCCGAGCAGTTCGCAGATGACCTGCACGGGCAGCGGCAGCGAGAAGTGCTCGACCAGGTCGACGGGGCGCGGCTGGGTTTCGATCTCGTCGAGCAGCGCGTCGACCAGTTTGGCCGCGCGCGGGCGCAGCTCCTCGACGCGCCTGGCGGTGAACGCGCGGGCGACGAGCTTGCGTAGCCGGGTGTGCTCTGGGGGATCCATGCCGAGGATCGAGTCGTTGGCGATCATCAGTCCGAGCTGCGGCGCGTCGGGGCCGGCCGCGGCGGCGCGACTGAAGCGCGGGTCGACGAGCACCTGGCGGACGTCGGAATGCCGGGTCACCAGCCATGCGGTCGTGCCGTCGGGCAGCTTCACCGGCGCGACCGGCTGGTCCTGCTGTAGTCGCATGAGTTCCGGCGCTGGGTCATACAGAGACGGTGGCGAGGGGAACGGGTACGAGATCGGCTCGTGTGGCATGGCCATGCGGAGCACCTCCGGACAGCGGCGTACTCAAAACGTATCCACGTGTTCACGTTTGGTCGATGGTCGCCCGCCCGCCTGCCCAAAGCGGCAGCGCCCGGCCGCGTACCCTCATTGCATTGTGACCCCAACCCTGCATCTACCGCATATCCGCACCTTTCACCCCCGACGTGGTCGGATGGGTGACCGGCAACGCGACGCGCTGGAGCGCCTCTGGCCGGTTTACGGGGTGCCGGTCACCGAGGAGGTCCTCGACCCGGTCGCGATCTTCGGGCGCAGCCTTCCGCTCGTACTCGAGATCGGCTCCGGCATGGGGGATGCCACCGCCGACATGGCGGCAGCGGACCCGGACCGGGGCTACCTCGCCGTCGACGTGCACACGCCCGGGATCGCCAACCTGCTCGCCCTCACCGAGGCGCGCGGGCTCACCAACGTCCGGGTCGTCCTCGGCGACGCGCTCGACGTGGTCCGTCACCAGCTCGCGCCGGGCAGCCTTGACGCCGTACACGTCTTCTTTCCCGACCCGTGGCCGAAGGCCCGCCATCACAAGCGGCGTCTGATCCAGCCCCGGCACCTCGAGCTGCTGCGCTCGCGGCTCGTACCCGGTGGCACGCTGCACTGCGCCACCGACTCGGCCGACTACGCGGAGGCCATGCTGGAGACGCTGCGCGCGGACCCGGAGCTGACCAACGTCCACGACGGCTACGCCCCCCGGCCGGCCTACCGCCCGCTGACGAAGTTCGAGGAGCGGGGCGTGCTGGCCGGCCGCGACGTCTTCGATCTGATCTTCACCCGAGGATCTTGAAAGTGGGGTGCGGCGCCCAAGATCGCGGTAGTGGGACAGATCGTGGCACCATGGACCGGTCATGACGCTCACCGACCTGCTCCCGCCGACCGCCGACCCCGACTCTCTCTTCGAAGCCTTCGCCGGCTGGGCCAAGGAGCAGGGCTTCGCCCTCTACCCCCACCAGGAGGAAGCCCTCATCGAGATCGTGTCGGGGGCTAACGTCATCCTCAGCACCCCGACCGGGTCGGGCAAGAGCCTGGTGGCTGCCGGCGCACATTTCGCGGCGATGGCGCAGGGAAGGCGTACCTTCTACACCGCGCCGATCAAGGCCCTCGTGTCGGAGAAGTTCTTCGCTCTGATCGACACCTTCGGCGCGGCCAACGTGGGCATGATGACCGGCGACGCCAGCGTCAACGACGAGGCACCGATCATCTGCTGTACGGCGGAGATCCTGGCCAACATGGCGCTGCGCGACGGTGACCGGGCCGACGTCGGCCAGGTGGTCATGGACGAGTTCCACTTCTACGCGGACCCCGACCGCGGGTGGGCTTGGCAGGTGCCGTTGATCGAGCTGACCGACGTGCAGTTCATCCTCATGTCGGCGACGCTCGGCGACGTCACGCGCTTCGAAACCGACCTGACGCGGCGCACCGGCCGGCCCACGGCCGTCGTGCAGAATGCCGAGCGTCCGGTGCCGCTCATGTTCTCGTATGTGACGACGCCGCTGCACGAGACGCTCGAGGAGTTGCTGAGCACCCACCAGGCCCCGGTCTACGTCGTGCACTTCACGCAGGCGGCGGCTCTGGAACGAGCGCAAGCGCTGATGAGCGTCAATGTCTGTACCCGGGCGGAGAAGGATGCCATCGCCGAGGCGATCGGGAACTTCCGCTTCACCGCCGGCTTCGGCAAGGTCCTGTCGAGGCTGGTACGACACGGCATCGGCGTCCACCACGCCGGCATGCTGCCCAAGTACCGACGGCTCGTCGAGACCCTCGCCCAGGCCGGTCTGCTGAAGGTCATCTGCGGCACCGACACCCTCGGAGTCGGCATCAACGTGCCGATCCGCACCGTCATGTTCACCGGACTGTCCAAATACGACGGTACGAGGACGCGGCTGCTGCAGGTCCGCGAGTTCCACCAGATCGCCGGGCGGGCCGGACGGGCCGGGTACGACACGCTCGGCTCGGTGGTCGTGCAGGCCCCCGAGCACGTCATCGAGAACGAGAAGGCGCTCGCCAAGGCCGGTGACGACCCGAAGAAACGGCGCAAGGTCGTGCGGAAGAAGCCGCCGGAGGGGATGGTCTCCTGGGGGCAGCCGACCTTCGAGCGGCTCGTCGCCGCCGAGCCGGAGCCGCTGACGTCGCACTTCGCGGTCAGCCACTCGATGCTGCTCAACGTGATCAGCCGGCCGGGGGACGCGTTCACGGCGATGCGGCACCTGCTCACCGACAACGACGAGGATCGGCCGGCGCAGCGGCGGCACATCCGCCGCGCCAT
>JAOPWA010000538.1 GCA_025965915.1 Dactylosporangium sp.
TACGGAGTGGACTCGTCGCAGATGAGAGTGGGCGCATGTCGGCACCAAGCCGGGAGAACATGCGAGTGCTCCCGCGGCCCCCTCGGACGACGCCCGCCCACTGCGCCGCCCTCGACGCGAAGGAGGAAGTAGCCGCTCATGAACCGGTCGGCACAACGGCGTGGAAGCCCCCGCCGCAGTAGGAACAGGCGGATCGCCGCGGTGGCTACGATCCTCGTGGTGTTCGGCGCCCTCCTCACCGTGAGCAGGGTGTCCTCCGCGAAGGCACAGCGCCCCGTGGCCTCGGCGAAGTGCGGTCCGTCGGTGCCCGGCGCGACCGCTCCCAATGGCCAGAGCGAGACCACCAACCAGCAGAACGGCAGGACCGTCCGCAACCACTGGGGCGACGGCCAGCAGGCCCCGGCGGGTTGCGCGTCGGACGCCATACAGACGGCTGCGAACAATGCACAGACGGTGAACTGCCCCACAGTGGCCGACAAGCTGCCGAACGTACCGGCGGCGGCGAAGTCCGAAGTGGACCAGCAGTTGGCCCAGTTGGACACCCAGATCGCGGACGCCAACAACCGCCTAGCCACAGGCAAGGGGCAGGGCGGCCAGGCCGCCAACAACAACGCCGGCCAAAACAACAACGCCGCCAACAACAACCAGGCTGCCAACAACAACCAGGCTGCCAACAACCAGGCTGCAAACAACGCCAACGCGATACTGAGCCAGCTGAATAGCAAGCGCACGGCGGCGATCGATCGGATCGCGACGGCCATCGGTCGCGTCGCGGCCAAGCCGACGAACCTGAACTCCCTGGCCACCTGCACACTGAAGGCCGCCAACAACGGCGGGAAGAACAACGGTGGCGCCAACAACGGCGGTGCCAATGGTGGGAAGAACAACGGCGGTGCCAACAACGGCGGCAACGCCAATGGTGGCAAGGTCAATGACCCGAACAACCTGGGCATCCTCGCCAACAGCTGCCAAGGCGGCAGTAAGCTGCAGCCGCACGACGGCTTCCAGAACGGCAACCGTTGCGTGGGCACGCAGATGGGTGAGGTCGGCGACGCCGCGAAGAACCCGTCACTACTGATCACCCAATTCCCGCAGCAGGTGCAGGCCAACCAGCCGTTCACGCTCCGGGTCAGCACCCGCAACCTCATCCGCGACCGGTTCCTGGCTGCCGGCAAGGGCGGGTACTACGTGGAGATGTCGCTGCTGAACGCCCAGGGTCTGGTGCGCGGCCACTTCCACACCGCCTGCCGGATGCTCGACAGCACCCAGGTCGCACCCGACCCCGCGCCGCCGCCGGCATTCTTCGTGGCGACCGAGGACGGCGGCGGCAGCGCCAACGCCGACCAGATCGAGATCCGGGTACCCGGTCTGCCTTCCAAGGGCACCGCACAGTGCATGTCGTGGGCCGGCGACGGCAGCCACCGCGTCCCGATGATGCAGCGGGCTAACGAGCCGGTCGCCGTCGACGCGGTTCGCATCACCGTCAACTGACGAGGAACCAATGTGACGGGGCGAGGACCGATCCGGTCCACGCCCCGTCACTGCCGCAGGAAAGCCATGTAGAAACCGCAGTAGGAAGCCCAGTCCAAAGAGGAGCGGTCATGATTCGCGACTGGCGTACCGCAGTGGTGGGGCTAGGTGCCGCCGTCGTCGGAGCGGTCGCCTTCGCGGCGCCCGCCGCCGCGGACGTCACCGTGACTCCGTCCGAGGCCCCTCGGGGCGGCCCCGCGGAGTTGACCTTCCACATTCCGGATGAGCGCCCCGGCGCGTACACCACGAAGATCGAGTTGGTGCCGCCGGAAGCCACGCCGATCGCCGAGATCTACCCCATGTCCGTGGACGGCTGGGCTCCGATGACCACGACCCGAAAGCTCGATCAGCCGGTTGAATTGATCCACGGTACGAGTACCACCGAAGTAACGTCCTCGATCACCTGGACCCGCGGCGGCGGGACCGCCCCCAACCCGGGCCAGCCCGCCGTGCTGGCGGTCTCACTGGGACCGCTGCCGCAGGGAGATCGGGTGGCATTCACGATCGTGCAGACGTACTCCGACGGCACGGTCGTACGGTGGGCGGATTCGAAGGCCGCTGGTGACGCGCAGCCGAAGAACCCGGCGCCGATCGTCACGCTGGTCGATCCGGGACCCGCCGGCGATTCCCCCGGCGACGCCCACGCTGCCGGCGATCCCCAAGCTGGCGGTGCGGTGCCGGCGACAGACAAGACAGGCGGCAACGGTACGTACGGCATCCTCGGCGCCGGTCTGCTGGTCGGCCTGGCCGCCGGCCTGGGCCTCGACGGCTGGATCATCTTCCGGTCGGTTCGCCGCACCTCGCGTGCCGCCAGGTCCTCCCTGGTCAGACCGGAGTAGGCGGAGTGAGGGAACAGGCGGGGAGAACACGCCGAGGGAACAAGCCGAAGGGACAGGCGGAGCACGCGCCCCTGGTGCCTTATCCAGGACTGTGGTCAGTCCCGCAGGCAGCCCTCGGTATCGAAGGTGAGCACCGCCGACCGGATCACCGCGACATCTCCGGCCCAGCCGCGGTCACTGACGCTCACGTACAGGCAAATCCCGCCGGCCGGGCATCGAACTCCGGCCACGGTGATGAGGTAGGGCCGCCCATCCTCGCCCATGAGCAGCTGCTCGGCGGGGCGGCCCAAGCATTGCCGTAACTGTTCGGGCGAACCACCGGACAACACGTTCAGGTACGCCTCGGCGATCGCCGCCGCGATCCCCTGATCGGCAGGTATCTCGCTCATTGTCACCTGAACCTCCTGACGTTCCGGCTTGTCGTCCATCTACCGGCGGGCTCAGCGGTGCGCGGGCCCGTCGTCGCGACCACTGCCCTGCCCGCCACTGCCCTGCCCGCCACCGCCCTGCCCGCCACTGCCCTGCCCGCCGCGACCGCGACCGTGGTCGTCGCGCCGGTCCTCGGCGGCCGATGACCGATCGTCGGACGCATCGTCGTCGTCCCCGCCCCGAGTCGCGTCATCGTCGCGCGCGCCGGACGCGGTGACCGCGTCGTCGTCCAGCCCGCTCATCCCGGACGTGGCAGCCGAGTTGTCGGACGGCTTCCCCACGCTCACCAATCCGGTCGCGGCATCAACCCACACGCTGACCCGCCCACCGGCCCCATCAACGATCACCTTCCACACCCGGCGGTCGGCGACGTCATCCAACTCGACCTGCACCGCATGCCCACCCGGCACCGCCGCCTCCGCCAATCGCCGCGCCTCAGCAACGCTGACGCCGCCTGCTTTCGCGGTCGCCGACACCACCGGCCGGCGACTACTGGCCGAACCCGCCGCCGCGGACACCGTCACCCCTCCTAACGCCAGCGCGGCCACCGCAGTTACGCCGATCCCGATAACGAGTGTCTTCCGCATAGCTGCGCCTCCCTGACCACGTTCGCGTCAGCAAGGAGCCTGCGTGCCGTCCGGCTAGCGAGACGCTGCGCCTCGGTTAAGAGCCGGATAAGGATTGACGGATTTGAGGCTGCATCACCAGCGACCGCCATACCAGCGGCGGCAATCACCAGCGACGATCGGCCGGCGGCCAGACGCAAAACACCGGTGGAAGCCCGTCATGGACGGACTTCCACCGGCGTGTCCCGCTCGGCCGCCACAGGAAGACGGCCAGCTTCTCGGCATCAACTCCACCGACTGGGAAGGCACCCTGCGCAAACCTGAGGTCGAGCGCCAGCCGGCACTGCTACCTCAGCCGGCACTGCGACACCAGCTAGCTTTGCTACGTCAGCCGGCACTGCGACGTCAGCCGGCTTTGCTACGTCAGCCGGGTTCGATGGGCGCGAGCAGCCCCAGCCGCATCGCCTTCATCACGGCTTCCAACTGGCTGTGCGTGTCCAGTTTGTACAGGATGCTCTTCACGTAGCCCCGGCAGGTGTGCAGGCTGATGCCCAGTTTGCCGGCGATGGCCCGGGCGTCCTGGCCGCGTGCCATGAGCCGTAGGACGTCGTGTTCACGGCTGGTCAGCACCGTGGCCGACCCGGCCCCGGCCGATCCTTGAACACCCGCGTTGAGCGCCCCGGTCAGCAGATGGGAGGGCACGACCATGCCGCCACGGTGAGCGGTGCGCAGCGCCTGGAGCACGTCGCGGAGTGCGCCGTCCTTGGGTAGGAAGCCAGAGGCGCCCGCCACCGCTGCACGCGCGACCAGGGAAGGCTCGGCGTGCGCGGTAAGGATCACGACCCGCAGTTGCGGATGCTCGGCGACCAGCAGTTCGGTGGTGCTGATGCCATCAAGGTCAGGTAGTTGCACGTCCATCAACACGACATCTGGGCGCAGCCGGGAGACCAGGTCTGTGGCCTCCGCCGACGTGCGCGCGTGTCCGACGTAACTCAGGGACTGCTCGGCCTGAAGTGCGATGGCGAGCAGTTCGGCGAAGGTCAGATGGTCATCGACGACGAGGACGGTAATCCGCCCGGATGCCGCGTCGACCTGGGCCGGCCACGCCACCTCGTCCTGCACCGCTACGCTTCCCCCGATCAACGCTCCCCCTCTCGATCGACTTTCCCCGACTGGTGTTCGTCACCGCGAGGTTATCGCGAGCGTGACGTGCTTCACGTCCGCTGCGGCGGCCACTTTTGCCAGCTCAGAGCCGAAACGCGCCCCGCTTTGTTCATTTATGCGGCATCTAACGTCGGGCAATCGGATCAGCGCCGTAACCACCCGTCGTCCGAGTAACCGACGCTCGGTCGACTAGTCGAATCGGCCGGCCACCCCGATCCACCGTGAAGCGGTGGTCGTTGCCCGTACGACAACGGCCGTCCCCAACTTTGGGTGTCGGTGTTTACCCGCATCCGGCTACCGAGTTCATTCCACTCGCGACAGAGTGCATCGAGTGTCAGTGATAGGGGATGCGATGATCGATGTACGCCTGTTCGGCACGGCACAGGTGGAGACCCTGTACCGTCAGCTGGACTGTCGAGACTTCGGCGGCGTCAAGCATCGGCACATCCTGCAACTGTTGGCGCTGCATAGGGTTCTGCGCAAGGCGGAGCTGGCAGAACTGCTGTGGGAAGGCGACCCACCATCCGGGTACGTCACCACCCTCGAGAGCTACGTGTCGGTCCTGCGCCGCCGCATCGACCCGAGCGTTTCGGCGCGCGACTCGGTCGTACAGACCAGGCCCGGCGGGTACGCGCTCGACACCAGCCGGGTCCGCGTGGATCTCTGGGAATTCGATGAACTGCTCGACCGCGCGGACGGGCTACCGGCGGCGGCCGCGCTGCCACTGCTCGAGCAGGCCCTCGCCCTCGCCAGCCGGCCGCTGCTCGCTGACGAGGCATGCGTGACCTGGGCAGCGGATGCTCGTGAGCGCCACAGCTCGCGCGTGGTCGTCGCTGCCACCGCCGCCGCCGAGCACGCGCTAGCCATCGGTGACACCCGCCGGGCCGATGACCTCGCCGCCAGGGCGACCGACCTCGACCCGCTGGCGGAGAACGCGTGGAGACTGCGGATATCCGCACTGCACGCGGCAGGCGACCGGACCGGCGCGCTGCGATGCTTCCATTCGTGCCGTCAGACGCTCTCCGAGGAGTTGGGGATCGAGCCGGCGCCGGCCACCCAGGAGCTCTTCGTCCGGATCCTGCAGGCCGACGAGGACGGTGCGGGTGACCTGACCCAACTCGTCGCGGCCGTGCTCGCCGCCGCCCGGGAACTCGCCGTGGCCGATGAACGCGCCGAGGTACCCAGCCCCGTCATCCAATTACTGGCGCGTACCGAACGCCTCGCCCGGCGCGTCGGATCAGGACAGCCGGCGGCGCTGGGTGCCACGGCGTAGCATCCGAGGCCGCTCGCTCGCTCCACGCCGACTGTCAGGTATCCCGGCACATCTGGCCAAATATCGCCGACGTGGCGCCAGCATTACCTGCGGCCGGGACCGGGTGCGCGCAAGAATAGCGATCATGGCGTTGCGGCGAAACGACTCCCGGCCGGAGGTCCGGCGAGCAATCACGCGGTTCCTCCTGCTCAATCTCCTGGCGATGATCATCGTCGCGGCCGGTGCGATCGGCTGGAGCGTCCACGTGGCCAAGACCCAGGCGGTCCGTGCGGCGGCCCGGACCGCCCGGTCGATCGCCACGGAACTGGTCGCCCCGCTCTGCACCCAGGAGCTTCGAGGGGGTGACCGGGTGGCGATCGACGCCCTCGACCGTCCGGTACGCGACCGCATCCGCGACGGCTCCATCCTGCGGGTCAAGATATGGACGCCGGAAGGGCGGATCATCTACTCCGACGCGACCGAACTCATCGGAAAGTCGTTCGAGCTTGACTCCAACGACAAGGCCCTGCTGGGCACGGACGGGGCCCACGCCGCCATCAGTTCGCTGAACCGACCGGAGAACGGACTGGAAGCGAAGGCCGGTCGGTTGGTGGAGACGTACGCGGGGATCCGCGACGTCAACGGGCAGCCGCTGCTCTTCGAGGCGTACTTCCCGGTCGGGCCGGTGGATGCCGACGCCCGCGCGATCGCCTGGGACTTCACTCCGTCCGCGCTCGCGACGATCCTCGCGCTGCAACTGCTCCAGCTTCCGTTGGCGCTGGTCCTGGCCCGCCGACTCGACCGGGCCCATGGCGAACACCGGCGGCTGCTCGAACATGCCGTCGCCGCGTCAGACATGGAACGCCGGCGTATCGTCCGGGACCTGCACGACGGCGTGGCTCAGGACCTGGCCGGCGTGGCGTACATGCTCGAGTCCCTGGAAGGCCGGATCCCACCGGACAGCCCGTTCTACCAGGCGATCACCCGGGCAACCGGCGTGATCCAGACCGACGTCCGGTCCCTGCGCCACACCATGGTCGACCTGTACCCGCCGGACCTCGCCACCGACGGCCTCGAACACGCCGTCACCGAACTCGTCGCACCGCTGCGCGAGGCGGGCATCCGCAGCGTGGCAACCGTGGAAGACACGTTGGACCTGCCAGAGCTGACCGTCCATCTGCTCTACCGGGCGTGCCGGGAGTTGTTGCGCAACGTACTCAAGCATGCTGGCGCCACCGAGGTCGCCGTCACCATCACGGTCGAGCCCGATCAGGCCACCCTCACCGTCACCGACAATGGTGCCGGATTCGACCTGCAGAGCTCCTCCGATGACCCGGACCGTCTCGGCCTGCGCCTGCTCATCGAGGCCGTAGAGGACGCCGGCGGCTCGTTGCGGGTCGTCGCGGCGCCCGGCGGTGGTACCACAGTGGACGTGGCGATAGCGCGCTGACCCTCGTCGTCAGCTTTCCCCAAGGCTGCCTTCCTACTGTCCTCCACAGGATCCAGGGAGGGGTAGATACCGATGGTGGCTAGTCTCAATCGACGGGATGTTCTCAAGGTCGGACTGTTCGCCGGGGCGGCTGTGGCGCTCCCGCTCGAACGGGTGGCGATCGCCAAGTCCACAATCGACAGGATTGCGGCAAGCAAGCTGCCCAGGCCGTTTACCGTGCCGTTCGCCGTGCCACCGGTCGCCACTGCGGTGCCCACCGCCGACGCCACGACCGACTACTACGAGCTGACGATGCGCAGCAACCAGGTGGAGATCCTGCCCGGCCTGAAGACCGAACTCTGGGCCTACGACGGGATTCCGGCGGGGCCGACCATCGTGACGACCCGGGGACGACCAGCCGTCATCCGGCACATCAACGGCCTACCCCCGACCCATCCGGCGCTGGGGTACACCTCGACGACATCGGTGCACCTGCACGGGTCGGCGTCGTTGCCGGAGTACGACGGTTACGCCAGCGACGTGACCCAGCCCGGACAGTACAAGGACTATCACTACCCGAATTTCCAGGACGCCCGGACGCTCTGGTACCACGATCACGGGGTGCACCACACGGCGGAGAACGCGTACATGGGCCTGGCCGCGATGTACATACTCCACGACGAGCTTGAGCTCTCGCTGCCGATCCCGCACGGTCGCTACGACGTGCCACTGGTCGTCCGGGACGCCATGTTCGCCTCGAGCGGCGCGCTGATCTACGACGACAGCAACCACTCGGGGCTGTTCGGAGACGTCATCCTGGTCAACGGCCGCCCCTGGCCGCGCATGGAGGTGGAGCGCCGCAAATACCGGTTCCGCGTGCTCAACGCCTCGATATCCCGGGGCTACCGCTGGAAGCTGAGCACGGGTGACGAGTTCACCGTGATCGGCACGGACGGGGGCCTCATGCAGGCGCCGCAGCGGGTCACCGAGCTGCGCCACGGCATGGCCGAGCGGTACGAGATCGTCATCGACTTCGCCAAGTACCCCGTCGGCACCCGGGTGGTGCTGCAGAACCTGGGCGTACCCAACGCCGTGGACTTCGACACCACCAAGCAGGCGATGGCCTTCGACGTGGTCGCCGACCCGACCGACCTGTCCGGCAACGCCATCCCGGACGTGCTCAACCCGAAGGCGTCGGCGATGGACCTCACGCCGACGCCAGGCACACGTACCCGCCGGTTCGAGTTCATCCGCGTCGACGGCCACTGGACGATCAACGGCAAGACCTGGGAAGACGTCATCAAATCCGACTACCAGTACGTCTGGGCCGACCCGGGGCTCGGCGACGTCGAGATCTGGGAGTTCGTCAACAAATCCGGTGGCTGGTTCCATCCGGTGCACGTGCACCTCGTGGACTACAAGGTTCTCGACCGCAACGGCAAGCCCCCGTTCGCGTACGAGCTCGGCCCCAAGGACGTGGTCTACGTGGGCGAGAACGAGACGGTACGGGTCATCGCCCAGTTCGGCCCGCACCAGGGTAGGTACATGATGCACTGCCACAACCTGGTGCACGAGGACCACGACATGATGGCCCAGTTCCAGGTCGGGCCGCCCGGTAGCGGAGACGACCCCATCTGGGCCGACGTCGCCAAGGCGATGCCGGCACCGGCTCTGTGAGGACAGCGAGAATGAGCGAGGTGTCCCCCGGTCGAGGCTCCAGCGAGTCCACTGCCGACGCGCAGATACGTCGCTGCGTCGCACTGCTCGCGATCGCGACCGGCCTGATCCACCTGTGGATCACGCCCGAGCACTTCGGCGAGTCGACCCGCTACGGCGTCTTCTTCATCGTGTGCGCGGTCGCGCAGTTGCTGCTCGCCGTCGCCGTCATCGTCGCGCCCAGGCCGCTGGTGCTACTCGGCGGCGCCATGGGCACCGCGACGCTGGTCTGCGTCTACGTCGTCAGCCATACCGTCGGCATCGGTGTCGGTGCGCATCGGCACTCCGAAGAGGTCAGCGTCCTCGACCTCGTCGCGGTGGCGACCGAAGTGCTCGGCATCGGCCTGCTCCTGGCGCTGCTCACCGGTGCCCGCCGCCGGTGGGCCGGCAACCTGCTGCTCGCGGCGGGAACAGCGCTTTTCCTGCTGCGGGCGGCCAGGGCTTGACCGACCCTACCTGGCCCGGAGCCGGGCGGCCCGGTACCGTTCGCCGATCTGTCCGGCCGGTCCCTGTCCGGTGTGTCCGCCCGCCACGCTCTGAGAGCGACCCCACATCCACGGCGGGACTGCAGCGCCGTGGATGTGGGGTAAGTCGCCCCAGCTTGCCCGAGTCACCGGTTATACTCGGAGGCCTTGAAGGGGAGTAGTCCTTCGCCGGTCGTCGACATGCTGGAGCCCTGGCGGGTTCCCGGTGGCCGGGCCCCGTAGGTGGGGTGGACGAGACCTTCGACCCATTGGTGATGCGTGCGTCGCCGCGAGGTCGAGGTCTCGGTGTTTCCTGAGAGTTCGGACCCCGCCGGTGGCGCGGGAAGGAATACCGGCTCCCCGTGATCCATTTCGTCTTGCTAATCGTGTGCGCCGCGGGTATCTACCTTGCGTGCGAGTGGTTCGTCAACGCCGTGGAGTGGCTCGGCCAGCGGTTGAAGGTCGGCCCGCTGGCGGTCGGCACCATCCTGGCCGCGTTCGGCACCGCCCTACCCGAAAGCGTCGTCACGTTCGTGGCCGTCGTGTTCGGCACCAGCGGCGCGCAAAAGGACATCGG
>JAOPWA010000546.1 GCA_025965915.1 Dactylosporangium sp.
TCGTCGATCACCGCAATGTCGAGCATGAGTCCACCCTCGCACCGACAATATTTCTTGTCAAGACACTGAGAGTGTTCCGCTGTGGTTGGTCCCGGATTCAAGAGCGTCCTGCGGCACGCGGGCCTTCCAGGGCGAGAACCTGGCGCGGAACCTCAGGCTCGTCGAGGTGAGACCGCGCACAGGTTGGCGTGTACGGAATCCCGGCGGCCACTGGGGAGTTGCCCACGGTGTGGCCAAGGTCGACACGGTTGTCATCGGCGCTGGGCAGGCCGGGCTGTCCAGCGCCTACTTCCTGGGGCACTTCGGCTTCGCGCCGGAGACCGGCTTCGTGGTGCTTGACTCCGGCGACAGCCCGGGCGGCGCCTGGCGGCATCGGGCACCGTCGCTGAGCATGGCCGAGGTGCACGGCATCTTCGACCTGCCGGGCATGCGTCGGGAGGCGGTACCGAGCGGACCGGCGGCGCAGGTGGTACCGGAGTACTTCGCGGCGTACGAGCAGCGCTTCCCGCTGGCCGTCCACCGACCGGTCACGGTGCGCTCGGTGAGCCGAGGTGACGACGACCGGCTTCTGGTCGACGCCGGTACCGTGCGGTGGGCGGCGCGGGCTGTCATCAACGCCACCGGTACCTGGACCCGGCCGTACTGGCCCTACTACCCGGGTACCCGCGATTTCCGGGGTCGCCAACTGCACTACGCCGACTACCGGGGACCGGCCGAGTTCGCGGGTCGGCGCGTGGTCGTGGTGGGGGGCGGGAACTCGGCGGCGCACGTACTGTCGGAAATCGCCGGTGTCGCCGCCGCCACTGCATGGGTGACCCGGCGCCCGCCGGTGTTCCGCGACGGCGACTTCACCCCCGAGCGTGGCCGGGCCGCCGTGGCGCTGGTCGAGGAGCGGGTACGCCTCGGCCTGCCGCCGCAGAGCGTGGTCAGCGTCACCGGCCTCGCCTACACGACCGTGGTGCGCCAGGCCCTGGCGAAGGGCGCGCTCAACCGGCTGCCGATGTTCGACCGGATCACACCGGACGGCGTGTGGTGGGACGCCGAGCGGCGGGCCGTGGACGCGGACGTCATCATCTGGTGTACCGGCTTCCGAGCCGCCATCGACCATCTCGCCCCGTTGAAGCTGCGCGAGCCGGGTGGTGGCATCCGGCTCGCCGGTACCCGGGTCGTGGCCGAGCCCCGGCTGCACCTCGTCGGCTACGGCCCGTCGGCGAGCACGCTCGGCGCCAACCGCGCGGGTCGGCAGGCGGCGAGGGAGATCCGGGACATGCTCTCCCCCGCCGTACCCACGATGGTGGCTTGACGCCAACACGTGAGCGGGGTTCACCACCCGATAACGATCTTGCGCCCACGGTCGGCCTCAGAATGCCGCGTCTAGCTCGGCCAGCGCGAGCCGGGTAGCGGTGTCCACCTGGGACTCGCCCGTGGCCCACCAGACGTGTCCGTCGGGACGGATGATGGCGGCACGGGCATCGGAGAGCGCGAACGTTCCGGAGAAGGTCCCGATGCCCATTTTCCGAGCGTATTCGCTGGCTGATGCCAATGGCTTTCCAGACAGGTTGAGGACAATCGCGTGCCCGTCGAGCAGGAATTCACCGGCCTCCGCCACCCTGGTACCGACCAGCGGATGCGCGTCCACGTCAGCAGGCGGATAACTCACGTCCAGCGCCGAGAGTTTCCGAGCCAGTTCCAGCGACACCGACGGCTGAGTGACGATCAGTTTCCCGAACAGCGAGCGCAACGCCTGCCCCTCGGCCGAGGTCGCGGTGATCAGCGCCGTTTGCGCCAACGTGTGCTCCGCGAGTTCAGCCCCGAGCGGATACCGCTCACCGTGGTAACTGTCTAGCAGGCCCTCCGCGGCCCGGCCTTGCACCTCGGCCGCCAGCTTCCAACCGAGATTCATGGCGTCCTGCAGTCCCACGTTGAGCCCGACCCCGCCGGCGGGAAAATGCATATGGGCGGCATCGCCCGCCAGCAGAACCCTGCCATTGCGATAAGTCTCCGCCTGCCGGGTCGCGTTGCCGAACCGCGTGAGCCAGCTCGGATCACGCATCCCGAAATCCGTCCCGGCAATTCGGATCGCCATCGACCGAAGCTCATCCATCGTTACTTCTCGGCGGCCGGGTTCCTGGTTGGCCGCGTCGTATCCGGTAACGCGGAAGAACCCGCCGGGTATCGGGGCGGTGATCAGTGCGCCATGTTCGTTGTGCACAACCAATCCAGGAGGTGGCGGGCTGTCCAACACCACGTCGCCGAGATAGGCGAATACCGTCGCATCGGTTCCTGGGTAGCCGATACCGGCGGCATGCCGCACCGTGCTTCCGGCGCCGTCGGCTCCGACGACGTAGCGCCCGCTGAACGTGCGGCCCCCGGCCACCTCGACGGTCACTGACGAGTCGTCCTGGGCCAGGCCGGTCACCTGCTGTCCGCGCAGGATTTCCGCACCCAGTTCGAGCGCGCGGTCCTCCAGGATCGCTTCGGTACGCGGCTGCGGAAACGACAGCACGAACGGGTAGGGCGTATCCAGCTTGGTGAAATCGAGCTTTTCCTCCAGCATGCCGAAATGCCAGCGGGGCATCTTGACGCCCTCCGCGAGGAACTGTTCCTGCATGCCCCGCATGGCCAGCACCTCGATGGTGCGCGCATGGATGCCCAGCGCCTTCGGGTGTGGACTGCGTACCTGCTCGCGCTCCAGAATCAGCGTGTCCACACCGGCGATCCGGAGCTCGCAGGCGAGCCACAGCCCGACCGGGCCGGCGCCAACGACGATCACCTCGCGATCGGTCATCGCGGCGCACCCGCGGTGCCTGTGACGAGAGCGGTTGATCCGGACAGTTCCACGACGGTCGACACTTCCGCTATTTTCCCAGGTTAAACATCCATAAAGCAATCGCCGGCTCGACCCGCCGCGCCCATCTCGGCACGGCGTGCGCCGCCTCCGACAGAAGCGCGGCAGGTACGGTATCGACGAGCATGCGCGGGTACGAGCCTAAGGAGCCAAGGATGCGGGTACTGGTCACCGGCGCGCGGGGCAAGGTCGGCCGGGCGACGGTAGGCGCGTTGCAGCGGGCCGGGCACGAGGTGGTCGCCACCGATCTCGCCGACCCAGAGTTCGACCACGTCCCGCCCGGCACGCCGGCCTACGTCAAGACGGACCTGACCGATGCCGGCCAGGTGTACGCCCTGGTCAGTGGCGCATCCGTTGGGGAAGGGCCGAAGTCCGGTCGGTTCGACGCGGTGGTGCACGCCGGCGCGATCCCGGCGGCCGGGCGGCACGCTCCTCATGTGATCTTTGGTAACAACCTGATGGGTACGTTCAACGTCGTCGAGGCGTGCGTACGGCT